>NZ_JBHWBW010000148.1:5120-16376 GCF_042735675.1 Kitasatospora sp. NPDC059571 | reverse complement strand
GGCCTGGTCCTGCGCCCAGGCCCAGCCCGTGCCGCGCAGCAGGAACAGCACCAGGGCCGCCAGCAGTACGGCGCCGAGGGGGGCCGCCCCCGTGCCCGCGGGCCGCCACCCCTCGCCCCCCCCCCGCCCCCCCCCTCCCCCGCTCGCGGGGGCCCCCCGGCCGGCCGCCGGCGACCCGCTCGCCGAGGCCCTGGGCCGGCCGGCCCAGGTCGGCACCATCGCCCTGGACCCGGCGGGGCGGCGGCGGATGCGGGTGAACGGGCGGTCCGCCCCGGACGGCGCCGGCGGGCTGCGGATCGCGGCCGACCAGGTCTTCGCGAACTGCCCCAAGCACATCCACCGCCGCTCCCCCGCCGACGGCCCGCCCGGGCTGCCGTCCGCCGCCGTCTCGGACCGACTGACGCTGCGCCAGCAGCTCGCGGTCTCCACCGCCGACACCTTCTTCATCGCGACGGCCGGCCCGGACGGCGGCATCGACGCCTCCCACCGCGGCGGCTCCCCCGGCTTCGTCACGGTGGCCGGGGAGGACGAGCTGGCCTGGCCCGACTACCCCGGCAACGCGATGTTCATGACGCTGGGCAATCTGGAGCTGGACCCCCGGGCGGGCCTGCTGGTGCCCGACTGGGAGGGCGGCGGTGCGCTGCTGCTCACCGGCCGCGCCCGGGTGGAGTGGTCCGGCCCGACCGCCCGGACCGTCGGCTACCGCATCGAGCGGGTCGTCGAGCTCTCCGGCGCCACGTCGCTGACCTGGACCGACGAGGAGGCCGCGGTACCGGCGGCACGGTGAACCGATCCGGCGTTACCGGGCCGGACACGCCAGGTTTCGTCCGTATTAATCATATTTTGCTACCCATCAGGTGATATTCCGTCGGCTCACGGTGGAACACATCCCGTCCAGGAACCACGAGGAAGGGACCCACCCGTGCTGATGGAGTTCACCGAGGTCGAGCCGGACAGCGGCTGCGGCTGCCCCGGCTGCGGCGCCCGCCGCCTGGCCCGCCTGCACGCCGCCCGCCCCGCCGACGGCGGCCACCGGTCCGCCCGCGGCGCCCGGCGGGCCGCCGTCCTGGTCGCAGCGGTCGGCAGCGTGCTCGGCGGCACCACCGGCGCGATAGCCGCCGTGCCGCGGGCCGCTACCGCCGACGCCCCCGCGCCGGGCAGCCCGCAGGGCGAGGTGGCCGGCCCGTACGGGGACGGCGCCCCGGGTGCCCGGGCGCTCACCACCTCCACCACCACCCGCGCGGAGATCATGGCGCGGGCGCAGGGCTGGGTGGACCAGAAGGTGCCGTACAGCATGGGTCGCTTCTGGTCCGACGGCTACCGCCAGGACTGCTCGGGCTTCATCTCGATGGCCTGGGGCCTCGGCAGCAGCCAGACCACCTGGACCCTGCCGAACTACGCCGACCGGATCTCCAAGGACGACCTCCAGCCGGGCGACGCCCTCATCTACAACAACTCCGCCGACCCGCAGGGCGGCTCGCACGCCGTGCTGTTCGGCGGCTGGACGGACTCCTCGCACACCCGCTACACCGCCTACGAGCAGACCAGCCCCACCACCGTCAAACGCAGCACCCCGTACGCCTACTGGAGCCACTCCGGCTCGTACCTGCCGTACCGCTACCGCGGGGTGACCACGCCGCCCGCGGCCGACCCGGACGCCTTCCCCGGCGCCGGCTACTTCGGGCCGGGCCAGCGCAACGCCTATGTGCAGCGGCTCGGCGAGATGCTGGTCAAGGCGGGCGCCGGCGCCTACTACGCCGAGGGGCCGGACCAGAGCTGGGGCGAGGCCGACCAGCGGGCGACCCAGGCGTTCCAGCAGGCCCAGGGCTGGGCCGGCGCGGAGGCCGACGGCCTGCCCGGCAAGGACACCTGGGACCTGCTGGTCCGCGGCAAGGGCCGGAGCATACCGCCGACCGCGCCGCGGCCCGTGCCGCCGCCGCCCGTCCCGGCCGCGCCCGCCTTCCCCGGCCCGGCCTTCTTCGCCCCGGGGCAGGTCAACGACTGGGTGAAGCTCCTCGGTGAGCAACTGGTCCGCAAGGGCTACGGCCGCTTCTACACGATCGGTCCCGACCGGGAGTGGGGCGAGGCCGACCGCCGCAACGTCGAGGCCTTCCAGCTGGCCCGGGGGTGGAGCGGCGCCGAGGCCGACGGCTACCCCGGCCCGGACACCTGGCGGCTGCTGTTCAGCTGACCGCGGCCGGCCCCGCCGGGCGGCCGCCGACCGCGCCGTGCACCCGGATCCAGGCGTGCATGGCGATGGCGGCGGCCGCCCCGGCGTTGATCGACCGGGTGGAGCCGAACTGGGCGATCGAGCAGACCGCGGACGAGTGCCGCCAGGCCTCCTCGGTGAGCCCCGGCCCCTCCTGGCCGAACAGCAGCACACACCGCTCGGGCAGCTCGAAGGTCTCGATCGGGACGGCGCCCGGCAGGTTGTCGATGCCGATCACCGGCAGGCCGTGCTCGGCCGCGAAGGCCGCCAGCGACGCCACCGAGTCGTGGTGCCGCACGTGCTGGTACCGGTCGGTCACCATGGCCCCGCGGCGGTTCCAGCGGCGCCGGCCGACGATGTGCACCTGGCCGGCCAGGAAGGCGTTGGCGGTCCGCACCACCGAGCCGATGTTGAAGTCGTGCTGCCAGTTCTCCACCGCGACGTGGAAGCCGTGCCGGCGGGTGTCGAGGTCGGCGACGATCGCCTCGCGGGTCCAGTAGCGGTAGCGGTCCACCACGTTGCGGCGGTCCCCGCCGGCCAGCAGCTCCCGGTCCAGGTGGTCCCCGGCGGGCCACGGCTCGGGGTGCGGGCCCACGCCGACCTCGCGGTCGTCGGGCGCCGCGGTGAAGGCGTCGTCGTACTGATCGCCCTCGTGGGGCACTCCGGTCTGGCTCACGCACCCGAGGGTACGCGGCGGTGCCGGACGGCCTTCTCCAGGTCCGCGGCGGCCTGCATCACCAGGGCCGCCCCGGAGCGGGCGACCGTGGTGCGGTCCTCGATGCCGCCCTCGGGCCGGCGGGCCAGCGAGGCGTCCCAGCGGGCGTGCGCCTCGCGCAGCCCGGAGAAGTCCACCGGCTCGCCGATCAGCACCGCGGCCGCCGCGATCGCCGTCGCGTACCGCAGCTCGTCCGCGAACTCCGCGGCGCCCGGCACCGGCGGACTGTCCGCGTCCGGCAGATGGGCCTCCATCAGGACGGCGGAGCGGCCCAGCAGCCCGACCGCGGCCCGGGCCCGGTCCAGCTGTTTGCGGGAGAGCTCCGGCACCTGGTCGGCGTGCTTCACCGGCTCCGCGTCGGCCCGCTCGATCGCCTGCAGCAGCTCGGAGCGGGCCTCCCGGGAGTCCAGCAGGGCGTCGCGCACCGCCCGCCGGTCCCGGCCCGCCGGATCGCCGAACGTCGCCATGACCTCCGCCGAGTAGCGGCCCGCGGCAGCCAGCCACTCGGCCAGCCGCTCCGCCAGCCGGGCGGTCTGCCAGGTGGGGAAGAGCGCGTAGGCGCCCAGGGCCACCACACCGCCGAGCAGGGTCAGCAGCACCCGTTCCAGCGCCGTCTCCAGCGGGTTCCCCGCCTGCAGTCCGAGCAGGAACACCACGTACGCCGAGACGCAGGCGGTGGTCACCGCGTAGCCGGTGCGCAGCGTCAGGTAGGCGCCGAAGATGCAGATGACGGCGAGCACCGCGGAGAGCCAGACCCCCGGGTCCGCGAGCTGGACGACGGCCGTGGTGACCGCCACCCCGGCCACCGTGCCCGCCAGCCTGGCCACCCCGCGGCTGAAGGTCTGCGCGAAGTCGGGGCGCATCACCATCGCGGCGGTCAGCGGCGCCCAGTAGCCGTGGTGCAGCCCGAACGGCCGGGCCACCAGGTAGGAGATCGTCACCACGCCGGACATCCGCACCGCGTGCTGGAAGACCGCCGAGCGGGGCTGCAGCTGGCGGCGGATCGCCTCCGCCGCACTGGGCACCATCCGCAGCAGCGACGGCCGGCGCAGCCCGCCGGGGGTGCCGGGCCAGGGATCGGTCTCCCGGACGGTGGAGCTGTCCTGCCGGTCGAGGGTGTCGGCGGCCCGGGTCAGCAGCGAGGCCAGCCGCTTCGCGGAGCGGCGCGCGGAGCCGGTCAGCCGGGGGCCGTCCACCGGCCCGGCGAGGGTGAGTGCCGGGGTGGACCGCGGCGGTCGGACGGGCTCGCCGGCCCTGATCGCCCGGGCCAGCGCGTCCAGCGACTCGGCGGCGGCGGCGAGGATCTCGCGGGCCCGGTCGCGGCCCGGTCCCTCGGCGGGGGCGCCCACCCGCGGGTCGGCGAGCGCGGCCAGGGTCGGCCGGATGTGCTCGGCGATGCCGCGCAGGCCGCGCATGCCGGCCGGCCGGTGGCGCTGCTGCCAGGGCGTCAGGGCGGAGGCGCTGCGGGCGGTGATGAAGGGCTCGGGGTCGAGGTGGGCGGCGAGCGGGTCCTGGCGCAGCCGGCGGGCGTAGTCGGCGAGTTCGGCGTAGGCGTCGGCGAGTGCCTCACGCTGTGCCTCCCAGCGGTCGACCGGCCAGAGCAGCACGGTCAGCGCCTGGACGGCGCCGCCCAGTGCGCAGAGCGCCGCGTGGCCGAGCGCAGTCGCCAGGCTGACCGGCAGCTGCACGACGACCAGCATGACCGAGACGGTGGTCGCCGCGACCACGCCGCCGGTCGGGCCGACCGCCCAGATCAGGCCTGCGCCGAAGGACCAGGCGGCGAGCAGCAGCGGGAAGGCCGGCGGCAGGCCGACCGCGGCGTACCCGAGGAAGGTGGAGACGCCGAGGGCGAGGCCGGCGGCGGCGCCGAGCGAGGCCCGCGGCCGGAACGAGCGCTGGAAGGTCGCAGTGCCGGCGATGAAGGCGCCCATCGCGGCGGAGGTGGCCGGCTTCGTCCCGGCGATCGCCAGCACGGGGAAGACCACCAGGGCCACGGCGAGCGCGCCGCGGGCCGCGCGGCGCGGGTCGGAGAGCGCCCGGTCGGGGACCAGCCCGGACTTCGCGGTGTCGCGAAGCGCAGCTGACCACGGCATGGTCGGAGCCTAGGGCAACGGGGTGCGCCCGGCCCGGCGGCGCACGCGTCCGGGCAGTTCGCCCAGCCGGAGCAGGAACGGGGTGGGCAGGAAGACCGCGTCGGCGGCGATCATCGCCAGGGAGAAGAACGGCAGGCCGAGGACGACGGCGATCACGGCGTGCTCGGTCATCATCAGCGCCAGCAGGACGTTCTTCACCCGCCGGTTGACCAGCGTGAACGGGAAGGCGACCTGGGCGATCACGGTGCCGTAGCTCAGCGCGAAGGTGACCAGCAGGCTGGAGCCGAGCAGGGCGGACAGCCCGGGCCAGGGGGTGAAGTAGTCGAGGTGCAGCGGGTAGTGCAGCGCGGTGCCGTCCTGCCAGCGGGTGCCCTGGATCTTGTACCAGCCGGCCGTGGAGTAGATCAGCACCACCTGGGCGGCGATCACCAGCATGGCGCAGTTGTGCAGCATGGTGGCGAGCGCGTCGGCGACCGCCCGTGCCTCGCCCGGCCCGGCCTCCCCGGCGGGCGCCCGGCGGGCCCGGCGGCGGGCGTCCAGCGACCAGACCCGGGCGCAGCGGGTGAACACCAGGTAGAGGGCCATCAGGTGGACGACGTTGTCGCCGCCGTCGCCGACCAGCACGTTGCGGTTCTGCAGCGACAGCACGGTGACCGCGAAGAGCACGCTCACCGCCCTGGTCCGCCAGCCGAGCACCATCAGCAGCGCCGCGACGATGCCCAGGTGGTAGACGGTCTCGAACCAGATCCGGGAGTCGGACCAGCTCAGGACGGTGAACGCGTGGGTGGCGGAGAGCAGCCGGTCGGCCAGGTCGGCGGACCACGGGGAGCGGTCGCCGTACAGCACCCGTCGGTTGGGCCACTCGCGGAGCAGGAAGGCGAGCCAGGTGAGACCGAAGCCGATCCGGACCACGGCGGCCTGGTGGGGGCCCGCGGTGCGGGTGGTGAAGGCGTCGAAGAGCCGCTCGAAGCGGGTCGGCGACTCGGGCGCGGCCGCGGTCGGGACCGCGGCGGCGGGGGCCGGGAGCAGGTCGGCGGGTTCGGTCACCGCAGCCCCCGGTAGTCCTCGTCGTTCACCGGCCACCAGGACAGCTCGCGGGCGGGCGTGTCCGCGCCGGGCTGTTCGGTGCTCCAGGCCGGCGGGGTGATCGCGGCGGCGGCGGAGCGGAACTGGATCTGCAGGATGCGCTCGCCGCCCGCGGTGCGGCCGAAGCGCTGGAGCGCGATGCGCTTCAGGTACTCCTCGGCGAGCCGGCCGCGCTCGGTCGACGCCACCGCGCCGTCCTGCTCCGGGTGGGTCGACTGGTAGAAGTCCCAAGCCCGGCGGAGCATGTTCTGGTCGACGTGGCTGGGGGCCGGGTTGTGCCGGACGGCGGCGGTGTCCTCGTCGGTGAGGCCGACCCAGTCACGGGTGTGCACCGCGCCGGTGTCGGAGACGGTCTGCACCCGGGCGTCCACGGTGATGTTCTGCTGCAGCGGGTCGGGCGCGAACAGCTTCCAGTTCTGCTCGAACTCCGGGTAGACGATGTCGTCGACCTGCCGCTGGTAGCGCTGGGAGACCGCATTGGCCGGCGCGACGTGCAGGAACAGCGCGCCGAGGAACAGCCCGGTGGCGCCCAGCATCAGGGCGCCGGACAGGCAGAGCACGGTCAGGGCCGGGGTCGACCAGGTACGCAACGGCCCACTCCTCCCCTGACGGCACGGCCTGCCGGGCCATCCTGCCGCACCCGGACGGCGTGCGACAGGAGGACGGCCGGACGGTGCTCAGAGGACGAAGGCGTCCCGGCCGTCGGCGCCGACCATCGGGCGGCCGGCAGCCTCCCAGGCGAACATCCCGCCGTCGACGTTGACCGCGTCCCGGCCCTGCGCGACCAGGTACTGGACGACCTGGGCGGAGCGGCCGCCGACCCGGCACAGCACGAAGAGCCGCTCGTCGGGCAGCTCGCCGATCCGGGCGACCACCTCGCCGATCGGGATGTGCAGGGCGCCGTCCACGTGGCCGGCGTCCCACTCGTCCTGCTCGCGGACGTCGAGCAGCACGGCATCGGCGGGGACCGCGGCGGCTTCGGCGGTGGGCAGCTGGTTGGCGAACATGGTGTGGCTCTCCCGGGTGTCGGTGGGTACCGGTCCATTGTGCAGATCGCCGCCGAGCAGCCGCTCGAGTTCGGCTCGGCGCTCGGAGGCCCGGCCGAGCAGCTGCTCGGCGAGCTCCTCCAGCAGGCGCTCGGGCTGCTCGGGTGCGAGCAGCAGCAGCTCGCCCATCGGCGTGCGCTCCAGCCGGACCTGCTCGGCGGCCAGCTGGCCGATCCGGGCGGTCAGCCAGTCCAGGCGGCGCAGCAGCCAGTCGGGGCGGTCGGGGGAGTCGGGGGCGGGGGCCGACTCGGGGGCTGTGGACCACTCGTGCGCGAGGTCCTCCAGGGCGCCGGCGTCGCCCAGCGCGTAGGCCTCGTTGACCCGGGCGATGAAGTCGGAGCGGCGCTCCTGCTCGGCGGGGTCGGTGGTCAGGTCGGGGTGGGCCCGGCGGGCGAGGTCGCGGTAGATCCGCTGCGCCTCGCGGTCGGGGCGGACCTTGGCGGCGGTCGGCGGCGCGGGCGCGAGGTCGGCGGTGGCCGGGTCCTCGGGCTCGGCGACCCGGCTGCGGGCCTCGGCGGCGCGGCGCAGTGCCTCCGGGTCGCCGCTGGCGGCCGCCAGGGTCTCGGCGATCAGGGCGTCGAGCTCGTCCAGGCGCGCGTACAGCGGGCCGAGCAGCTGGTGGTGGACGAGCGCGAAGTTGTCGATCTCCACCCGGAGCGTCGCGACGTCGACGTCGAGGGTCAGCCAGGCCAGCTCGGCGGCAGCGACCCGCTCCTCCAGCTGCAGCCGGTCCTGTTCGCTCCACTGGGCGGGGCTGTCCGCGCTCACCTGTCCGCCTCCGGTCGTCCAGTCGGTCCGGCCTGCCACCCTACCGGGGCGCGGCGGGGCACCGGGGGCCTGCGCCGGGGCGGAACGGGGGAGCGGTCCTGGCGGGTCCGGGCGTCAACACAACCCCGTTTTCGATGATCATTTCGGGTGAACCCGTTGCGCATGGCGGCGTACGCAAAGTGACATGCAACTGATACCGGCAATCTCCTGGATTCGCTGTTGGAGCCGCCCCGGTCCGTGCTGCACTGGAAGGTGCACCGGCGCTGCACCGCACGCATGCCTGAGTGCCGCACGGTTGCTGGCGTACAACAGATGGGGACAGACACAGGAGCGGCAACAGAAGAGGAGCCCAGTACGCCGCCCCCAGACAACGGCCGCCACCCAGGCACGGCGGACAGGCGGGAGCAGACCGAATCCATGGTGGACGAGCCCAACTCCACACAGATCCCGAACGACGGCGCGGGTGACCCTCCCTCCGGAGTGGTCGCCCTGCTGCGCGTCGCCGCGGTGCTGGTCGACCCGGACGGCCGGATCGACCAGTGGAACCGCGCGGCCGAGGAACTGTTCGGACACCGCGCCGAGGTGGCCCGCGGCCGCACCGCCTCGGGCCTGCTGCCGGCCGTCGAACCCCGCCCGGAGACCGCCCCGGCGCGCGGCGGCACCCCGGCCCGCCGCTGCGACGCCCTGGACACCCTGGACGACCTCACCCAGCTCGACACCCCGTGGGCCGGCGCCATGTCGGTGGTCGACCGCGAGGAGCGGCTGCGCGACGTCATCTGGTGGGCCTACCCCCTGATCGAGCCCGGCGGCCGCAGCCTGCTCGCCCTGGCGGCCGACGCCCGGCCGCTGCGCTCCGGCGGGCCGCGGATCGCACTCGGCCGGCGGCTGCTCCCCTACGCGGCCGCGCCGGCCGTCGGCGGCGGCGGCTTCCACCGGGTCGCGCCGGCGTTCGCCCCGGCCGGGCCGGGCGGCGCGGCCGCGCTGGCCGGGCTGCTGCCGTCCGGGGCGGAGCGCCGCGGACGGCTGCTCGCCGGGCTCGCCGAGGCCGGCCTGCCCGCCCTCTGGGTGGACTCGGCGACCCGGCTGCCCGTCGTGCCCTACGAACCGGCCGGCCAGGGCGCGGCCCGGGTCGCGGCCGGGCTGATCCGCCGCTACCCGACCCCGCAGCAGCGCGCCGAGCGGCCCCGCGCCACCCGCCGCCCGGGCGACCCGGCCCGCGCCGGCGGCCGGGTGGCGATCGGGCTGCAGATCCTGCCCGCCCAGGCACCCTCCGGTGCCGACGGCACACCCCCGCCCGCGACGGCCGTACCCGGCCAGCGCGACCCCGGGAGCACCCTCGTGAACGGCCCGACCCAGGGAGGTCCCGCCATCGAGTCCATCGCCAACGGCAGTCCCGCGGTCCGCGCCGCGACCCCGGACCTGCCGGCGCCGGCCGCGGACGGGCCTGCGGTGCCCGCCCCCGCATCGCCCGTCCAGCCCCCGGCCCCGCAGCCCGGCGCGCCGGGCCTGTCCTCGGTGGAAGTACTGACCGTCAGCCAGCCCGGCGAGCAGCTGGCGCTGCTGAGCGAGGTCGGCAGCCGGGTCGGCACGACGCTGGACCTCGACACCACCGCCCGTGAACTGTGCGAGGTACTGGTCCCGCGGGTGGCCGACTTCGCCTGCGTGGACCTGCTGGACGGGCTGATCTCGGACTCCGAGCTGCCCGACGAGCGGCCGGACGACCGGACGATGCTGCGCCGGGTGGCGCGGGCGGTGCACATCGCACCGCACACCGCGGCCGGACACTGGGACCACGTCCTGGACGAGGGCGCGCTGCTGGCGATGCCGCGCTCCACCCCGCCGGGGCTGGCACTGCAGGAGAACCAGCCGGTGCTGGTCCCGGTGATCAGCCCGGACGTGGCGGTGGACTACGCGGCCTCGCTCGGCGGCGGCCCGGACCTGGTGCCGGTGGTGGTGGGCCGCTCGATGCTGGTGCTCCCGCTGTCCGCCCGCGGCACGGTGCTGGGCATCCTCAAGCTGCTGCGGCTGCCCGACCGGGCCCCGTTCGACCACTCGGACGCCGCGACACTGCGCGAGCTGGCGGCGCGCGCCGCACTGTCGCTGGACAACGCCCGGCTGCACCGGGCCGAGTCCCGGGTGGCGACCACCCTGCAGCGCTCGATGATCCCGAACCGGCCGCCGCGGATCCCCGGCGTGCAGGTCGCCCACCGCTACCTGCCGGGCGACTCCCGGGCCGAGGTCGGCGGCGACTGGTTCGACGCGATCCAGCTGCCCGGCAGCCGGGTCGCCCTGGTGGTCGGCGACGTGATGGGCCACGGCCTGCACTCCGCCGCCGCGATGGGCCGCTTCCGCACCGCGATGCAGACGCTGGCCGCGCTCGACCTGCCGCCGGGCCAGCTGCTGCGGCACCTGGACAACCTGGCCCACAAGCTGGGCGACGACCACCTCGCGACCTGCCTGTACGCGGTGTACGACCCGATCAACCGGACCTGCGAGCTGGCCAGCGCCGGCCATGTGCCGCCCGTCCGGGTGCACCCGGACGGGCGGGGCGAGCTGCTGGAGATCCCGGCCGGCGCCCCGATCGGGGTCGGCGGGGTGCCGTTCGTGGCGAAGAAGATCGAGGTGTCGGACGGCTCGATGCTGGTGCTCTGCACCGACGGGCTGGTCGAGGTCCGGGGCGGGGACATAGGGGAGGGGCTGGCCGCGCTCTGCGGCAACCTGATCGATCCGAAGCAGACCCCGGACGAGGCCTGCGACACGGTGCTGGAGCGGCTGCACTCCGACGACCGGCAGGACGACATCGCGCTGCTGGTGGCCCGCTTCGACGGCGTCCCGCCGACCGAGGTGGCCACCTGGGAGCTGGCGGTGGCGGAGGACGAGGTGCGCCGGGCCCGCCGGCTGGTGCGGGAGCAGCTGGCCGCCTGGGGGCTCGGGGCGCTGACCGACACCGTGGAGCTGCTGGTCAGCGAACTGGTCACCAATGCGGTGCGGGTCGCCCGCGACCACGTCCAGCTGCAGCTGATCCGGGTCGACAAGCTGCTGGTGGAGGTGAGCGACGACAACCACAACCTGCCGTCGCTGGAGCCGGCCGAGTCGCTGGACGAGAACGGCCGCGGGCTGAACCTGGTCAGCAAGCTCGCCGAGCGCTGGGGCACCGCCCGCAAGGCCGTCGGCAAGGTGGTCTGGTTCGAGCTCGGGCTGCCCCGCGGCTGACGCCCGGCCGCCCGCCCCCGGCGGGCGGCCGGCCGGGCCGCCCGCGCCCCCCGTCCTGCAGCGCCTGGTCGAGCTCTGCGACCGCCGCGGCGACCTGCTCGCCGCGCTTGCCGCCGTCCCCGGGCC
>NZ_JBHWBW010000148.1:0-5110 GCF_042735675.1 Kitasatospora sp. NPDC059571 | reverse complement strand
GCCCCGCCGGCGGGGCGAGGGGCCCCGCCGGCGCCGCGCCCCGCGCCGGCCCCCCCCCCCCCCCCCGCGGGGCGCCCCCCGCCTGCTCAGCGCGTCACGGGCACGGCGGCCCGCGGCCGCGCCTCGGCGGCCACCGAGGAGGCCGCGCCGACCCCGGCGAGCACCCGCGGCCAGTAGTCGCCGAAGACCTCGATCGCCGCCGCGATCAGCCCGGCGCTCAGCAGGGCGACCACGTGCTCCAGCCCGGCGAGGTTGGGCAGCAGCACCGCCTCGACCGCCATCGCCAGACCGACGCCGCCCGCCGTCCACCAGGCCCGGCAGCGGATCGCCACGCACACCGCGAGGGCCACCACGGCCGCGGACGGGCCGGTGTCCCTGACGTGGCCCACCCAGGCGGGGAAGCCGAAGAGGTGGTCGGGGCCGAGCTCCACCCCGAGCCTGGCGAAGAGCGTCCCGGCCAGGGTGCAGGCGTACGCCACCACCAGGGTCAGCCGGCGGCCGAGCACGATCTCGGCGATGCCGAACACCAGGAAGACCTGCACCAGCGCGCCCCAGACCGGGAGGTCCAGGGCGGGCACGTAGAGCGAGAGCGGGGTGCGCAGCAGCGAGACGTCGAACGGCAGGGCCGCCTTGACCACGCCGAGGCGGGTGACGACCCGCTCGCCGCCGGGCAGGTGCTGCACGACGGAGAACAGCAGCACCAGCAGCGTGGCCGTGGTGGCCAGCGGCACCGCCGCCAGCCGCCGCCGGCGCAGGCGCTCGGCGACGATGCGCAGCAGCGCCCCCCACTCGGCCGCGGCCGCCCTCACCGCAAGGGATCCGATCCCCCTGCTCACGCCCCCCGGGCGAGCCGTTCCTTCCACCGCTGAATCTCCCCGTCCGTGACGCCGGCGCGCTCCGTTGCCGAAGGCCGGAGGTGTGTCCCCGAGAATTCCGGCCGCAGCTGTTCACGGCCGATACTTCAACGGTATGCACGCGCTCCACGGAATGCGTCAGCTTGCGAGTCGAATCGCGGGTCATCCCCAGGGCGGATGGGGTTATCCGATTCGGGCCCCCACCCCCCGTCATTCGGCGGCTGCCCTCCGCCCCCCGGCGGAGGGACTACCCCTACCCGTTCCGCTCCGCCGCAGGTCCGGCCCCGGATCCCGTCTGAGGGGAGGTCCGGGTGTGCCTGCGGCGGAACAGGGCGGGAAGACTCGGCGCCGTGATGAAGCCCTCGGCGCGGGCACTGGCGATGCCGATCCGCGGAATCTCGCTGCTCTTCTCGAACAGCAGATAGCGCGGCTCCCAGATCGGCCGGTACTTCGCGTTGGCGCGGTACAGCGACTCGATCTGCCACCAGCGGGAGAAGAATCCGAGCACCGAGCGCCACAGCCGGAGGACCGGTCCGGCGCCCAGCCTCGAACCCCGCTCGAAGACCGATCGGAACATCGCGAAATTCAGCGAGACCCTTTCCAGCTCGACCTCCTTGGCCCGCTGGAGCAGCTCGATCACCATGAATTCCATCAGGCCGTTCTCGCTGTCGCGGTCGCGCCGCATGAGGTCCAGCGAGAGCCCGTCGGACCCCCAGGGGACGAAGCTCAGCAGGGCCCGCAGGTCGCCCTCACCGTCGTGGCACTCGAGCATCACGCAGCGGCCGTCGTCCGGGTCGCCGAGCCGCCCGAGCGCCATCGAGAAGCCGCGCTCGGTCTGCCCGTCCCGCCAGTGGTCGGCCTTGTCCAGCAGCTCGGCCATCTCGCAGTCGGGGATGTCCTCGTGCCGGCGGATCCGCACCGTGTAGCCGGCCCGCTTGACCCGGTTGTAGGCCTGCCGGACGACCCGCATCGCCCGGCCGTCCAGCGAGAACTCGTCGATCTCCACGATCGCCTCGTCGCCGAGCTCCAGCGCGTCCAGCCCGTGCCGGGCGTAGATCACGCCGGCCTCCTCGGAGGCGCCCATCACGGCCGGCACCCAGGCGTGCTCCCTGGCCTCCTCCAGCCAGGCCTCGATCGCCCCCGGCCAGGCCTCCGGGTCGCCGATCGGGTCGCCGGAGGCCAGCGAGACCCCGCCGAGCACCCGGTACGCCACCGCCGCCTTGCCCGAGGGGGAGAAGATCGCGGCCTTGTCCCGGCGCAGCGCGAAGTAACCGAGCGAGTCCCGCTCGCCCTGGCGGTCGAGCAGCTCGCGCAGCCGCCGCTCGTCCTCCTCCGTCAGCAACTCCTGGCCGCGCGGGCTGCGGAAGGACAGGTACAGCACCAGCAGGAAGAGCACCGCGCCCATGGCGTTGATGAAGGCGTTCACCCAGGTCGGCACGGCGATCTGGTCGGCCAGCCGACCGGACGGGGTGACCGTGACCATCCGGGCCACCGCGTAGCCGAAGCGGGTGCCGAACCCGGCGCCGTGGATGGTGTTGGTCGCCTGCACCAGCAGCGCCCCGACCACCCCGCCGAGCAGCAGCCCGCCGATGAAGGTGGCGATCCCGGTCTTCGGGTTGGAGGGGTCGCCCTTGGAGGTGAACTCCCGGCGGCCGACCAGCAGCGCCACGAAGAAGCCGACCGTCAGCACCGTCGAGATGTAGTTCAGCGGGTGGTCCGAGAAACCGCCGCCCGGCACCGCCATGAGCAGCACGTACAGCAGGGAGAACAGCCCGGAGACCACCGCGTTGAAGATCCACGCGGCCCGCTTGCGCCGCCGCATCGCGACCGCGAGGAAGAGCGACAGGAGCACCGTCGTCAGACCCGCCGTCAGCAGGTACGGGGTGAAGTACTCGCCCTCGTTGTGCTCCTGCACCTGGTACCGGAACGGCACCGCGAGCACCGCCACCAGGTTCACCAGGGCCATCAGCCGCAGGTACCAGACGGTGGCGGCAGCGGCCCGGGGGCGCCAGCGGGCGAGCACGGACGCCCCGGCGGGGCCGGCGGCGGGAACGGCGGTGGGCGCCGGCTTCACAGTGGACACAGCTCCAATTGCAGACGATGGGCCTGGGGGGCGCATCCGTACGGCACCCGCAGGGGACGGAGCGGCCCGCAACACCCGGTCTCCGAGCGGCCAGGGCCCGCAGAGGGCTCCGTGTTCCATGGTTCCCCACCCGGGATGAGAATTGCGTGAATCCGCCTGCGGATTCCGACCCCCGCCGAACGGCGGGGGTCACTACCCGTCCGACGGACCGGACCACCCCGCGCCACGCCCTAGGCTCGGAACCGAACAGCCCTGCCGAGGAGAGCCCATGCCGCCATCGACCCGCGTACTCATCGTGGACGACGAGGTCCTGGTCCGGTCTGGCCTGAGCCTGATCGTCGGCTCGGCACCCGACCTGGAGGTCGTCGGCAGCTGCTCCGGCGGACAGGCCGAGCACCTCACCGCCGACCTGCGCCCGCAGGTCGTCCTGCTCGACATCCGGATGCCCGACCTGGACGGCATCAGCGTGCTGCGCCGGCTGCGGGCACTGCCCGACCCGCCCGCGGTCGCCATGCTCACCACTTTCGACACCGACGAGTACATCGGCACCGCGCTGCGCGCCGGCGCCGCCGGGTTCCTGCTCAAGGACACCGCCCCCGAGCAGCTGGTGCACGCCGTCCGGGTGCTCGCGGCGGGCGGCAGCATGCTCTCCCCGACCGTCACCCGCACCGTGATCGGCGGCTACGTCGACGGCGGCGGGCCCGACTCGGACGCCGCGGCGCTCACCCGGCAGCTCACCGGCCGCGAGCTCGACGTCCTCGCCCTGCTCGGCGAGGGCCTGTCCAACGCCGACATCGCCGACCGGCTCTTCCTCGGCACCGGCACCGTCAAGGACCACATCAGCGCGATCCTCGCCAAGCTCGGCGCCGCCAACCGGGTCCAGGCCGCCGTGGTCGCCCACCGGGCCGGCCTGGTGCGCAACCCCGGCCGCCCCGGCGCATGACCGCCGCCAGGGCCGCGAAGCTCCCCGGACCGCTGCCGCCCCGCCTCACCGCGCCGTGGCTGATGCTGCTGCTCCCGATGCTGCTGGCCGCACTCGACGCCGCGCTGGTCTCCAAGGGCGCCGCCTGGTGGGAGGTGGCGCTCTCCGCGCTGGCCACCGTGGTGCTGCTGCTGCGGCGCCGGATGCCGGTGCTGGTGCTGCTGCTCACCCTGCCCGGCACCTTCGTCAACTACATCTGGATCGCGCCGATGACCGCGGTGTACTCGGTCGCCGCCGACCCGCGCCACCGGCTGCGGACCACCACCGCCTGCGCCTCCGCCTTCGCGCTCACCGAGTTCTTCCACTGGCCGCTGTCCGACCACCCCCTCGCGCTGGACCGGGACAACGCGCTGTACGCCATCCAGTGCCTGATGCTCGCGGCCGGCCCTGCCGCGCTCGGGCTGCTCGCCCGAACCAGGCAGGAGCTGGCCGACCGGCTGGAGGAGCTGACCCGCGGCCAGGAGCGGGAGAGCCGGCTGCTCGCCGACCGGGTGCTGGCGACCGAGCGGGCCCGGCTGGCCCGCGAGATGCACGACGTGGTCTCCCACCAGGTCAGCCTGATCTCCATCCAGGCCGGCGGGCTCCAGGTCTCCACCGTCGACCCGGCGGCCAAGGACACCGCGGGCACCATCCGCGAGCTGGCCGTCCGCACCCTGGAGGAGCTCCGCCAGATGGTCGGCGTGCTGCGTGCCGCCGGGGTCGGACCGGCCACCCCGCTCGCCCCGCAGCCCCGGCTCGGGGACCTGCCCGGGCTGATCGACGGCTCCGGGCTGCCGGTCACCAGTGAGCTCCACCCCGGGCTGCGTCGCTGGCCGGAGGCGGTCGAGCGGGCCGCGTACCGGACGGTGCAGGAGGCCCTCACCAACGCCCGCAAGCACGCACCGGGGGCGCCGGTGAGCGTCCGCGTGCTGGGCCGTGGCGCCCGGCTGCTGGTCGAGGTCCGCAACGGCCCGCCGCCCCTGCACGCCGACCGGGACGCCCCGCTCCCCGGCGGCGGCCACGGCCTGGTCGGCCTGCGCGAGCGCGCCCAGCTGCTCGGCGGCACGCTCACCGCCGCGGCCACCGCGGAGGGCGGCTTCGCCGTCCGCGCGGAGCTCCCGGCCACCGCGGAGTAGACCCCGGCCCGGAAACGCGAGCGGCGCCCGCCCCCCCGGGGGGGGGGGGGGCGCCCGGCGCGGGGTCCGCGGGGAG
>NZ_JBHWBW010000147.1:2929-16383 GCF_042735675.1 Kitasatospora sp. NPDC059571 | reverse complement strand
AGCGCCCCGCCCGCCCGGGTCAGTTGACCGCGACCGCCGACCAGGCGGCCGCCACCGCCGCGTACTCGGCGGAGCCGGACCCGTACAGGTCCGCCGCGGCCTTGAGGGTCGCGGTCCGCGCGCCCGCGTAGTTCGTGGAGGAGGTCATGTAGACCGTCAGCGCGCGGTACCAGATGCGGCCCAGCGCGTCCCGGCCGATCCCGGCGACGGTCGACCCGTTGCAGGTCGGGCTGGAGTACGACACCCCGTTGACCACCTTGGCGCCGCTGCCCTCGGCGAGCAGGTAGGCGAAGTGGTTGGCGACGCCCGAGGAGTAGTGCACGTCGAGGCCGCCGACCGAGGAGCTCCAGCAGTCCGCCGACTTGCCGTCCTTGGAGGGCTGGTCCATGAACCGCAGCGCCGGCTTGCCGAAGCCCGGCTTCACGATCTGCTCGCCGATCAGGTAGTCGCCCGGGTCGGAGGGGTTGGCGGCGTACCACTCCACCAGGGTGCCCATGATGTCGGAGGTGGCCTCGTTCAGGCCGCCGGACTCGCCCGAGTAGGTCAGCTTGGCGGTGCGCGAGGTGACGCCGTGCGACATCTCGTGGCCCGCCACGTCCAGGGAGACCAGCGGCCCGAAGGTGCTGCCGTCGCCGTCGCCGTACGTCATGCAGAAGCAGCTGTCCTGCCAGAACGCGTTGTTGTAGCCGCTGCCGTAGTGCACCCGGTTGTAGGAGCCCTTGCCGTCGCCGGCGATGCCGGAGCGGCCGTGCACGTTCTTGTAGTAGTCCCAGGTGACGTTCGTGCCGTACTGGGCGTCCACGGCGGCGCTCGCCCGGTCCGCGGTCGAGCCGGTGCCCCAGTGGTTGTCGGCGTCGGTGAACACCGTGGCGGGCGCCCGGCTGAAGCAGATCGAACCGAAGCACAGATCGGTCTTGTTGGCCGCGTCGCCGGTGTACGTGCTGCCGCGGCTCGGGTCCTTGAGCTGGTAGCCGCCGCTCACCGCGGTGGTCTCCAGCGGGACGGTGCCGCCGTACAGCGAGGCGCCGTCGCCGGCGGCCGTCTCCAGGCCGTCCCAGGCGTCGATCCGGGCGCCCGTGCGGGCGTCGGTGAGCACCGTGCGGGCCACCGGGTTTCCGAGGTAGTCGGTGCCGGACGCGGTCGTCAGCCAGGCCAGCCGCGGGGCGTCGTGCAGCGCGTCCACCACCAGCTCCGGGCGGGCCCCCGGGCGGATCCGGGTCCGGCCGGGCAGTGCGTCCGCGAGGGTCCGCTCGGCCTGCGCAGCGGCGGCCGACGCGGCCACCGCCGGGGTGGTGGAGGCCACCGCGAGGTCGCCGGTGGCGGCCCGGTCCGCCCCGCGGTAGGAGCCGTCCGGACCGAGGTGGACGACCAGGTCGCCGCCGAGCACCGGGAGGCCGGCGTAGCTGCGGTCGAAGCGGACGTGCCGGCCGCCGTCGGCGTCCGCCACCACGTCCCGCGCGGTGTGGGTCTGCCGGTCGGTGACGCCGAGCCGGTCGGCGTGCGCGCCGAGCGCCGCCTCGGCCCGGGGGACGGCCTGATCGGCCGACGGGGAGGGCCGGCCGGTCGCGCCGGCCGGTGCGGCCGCCGACACCAGGGTGCCCGCGACGACGGCGACGGAGGCGGCCACGGCGAGAGTACGGGGAATGCGCATGGTGCTCCTCGGTGTGAGGGAAGGAGCGGGCCGGCCGCGCGGGGTTGCGGCGGAGCCCGGGGAGCGTTGCGCCGAACCTGAGAGGGGGTCACGGCGGTGGAGGCACCGCCGGAGTACGTTGTTTTACATGTTCTTGACACTCCGTGTCCAGAGGGCTGCCGCGGTGCGGCCCCGCCCCCTCACGTCGTCAGCCCGGACAGCGTCGCCGCCTCCGGACGCCGCCGGTACTCCGACGGCGCGCACCCCAGGCCGGCCCGGAACCGGTTCGCCAGGTGCGCGTGGTCGGCGAACCCCGCCGCGGCCGCCACCTGCGCGAGCGGCAGCGCCGTCCGCCGCACCAGCTGCGCCGCCCGCTCCAGGCGCACCGCCAGCAGCTCCGCCTGGAACGTCGTCCCCGCGGCGGCCAGTTCGCGCTGGACCGTGCGCGGCGAGGCGTGCACCAGCGCCGCCGCCGCACCGAGCCGCCAGGCCGCCGCCGGATCCCGCCGGACGGCCGTCCGCAGCCGCTCCGGCAGCCCGGCCGCCGTCGGGGCCGTGGAACCCCGCCACTCCAGCCGCCACCGCGGCAGCGGACCGGCCCCGCGGCACAGCTCGTCCATCCGCACCACGGCCGCCCCGGCCACCAGCAGCCGCGGCCGGCGGGCGCCGGGCGCCGCCGCGGCCGCCTCACCATGCAGCGCGCAGACGAACAGCGACTCCGCCCGGCCCGGCACCCCGCCGAAACCAGGAAGATGACCGACCGTCAGGCCGGTCGCATCGGGCTCGGCCACCGTCCGGTGCCCCACGTGCAACCAGGACTCCGTCCGGCCCGCGGCATCCAGCAGCGCCCCGGACCGCTCGGCCGCGGCCGGCAGCACCGGCGCCAACAGCCGCTGCGCCGCCTCCTCCAGCCCGCCCCACCCGGCCGTCCGGCACAGCGCCGTCAGCAGCCGCGCGTGCAGGTCCTCCGGCACGCCCGCGCCCGCCGACACCAGCGCCGCCGCCCGCCCGGCCGCCGCTCCGTGCGGCCCGTCCGCCGACAGCACCGCCAGCACCGCCGCGGTCATCGCGGGGTGCACGGTCCGGTCCGGCGCGGCAGCGCGGCGCAGCATGGCGCGATCGTACAAGCGCCCGACCGTGCGTCCGGCCAGCATGGGCGGCATGAACCCCAGCACCGCGCGCATCCTCGTCACCGGCGGCACCAGCGGCGTCGGCCGCGCCCTCGTCACCGCCCTCACCGGCCTCGGCGCCACCGTCGCCTCCTGCGGCCGCAGCGCCGCGGACACCCCCGCCGACGGCGGCGGCCCGATCTCCCTCACCGCCGACCTGGCCGTGCCCGGCGAGGCCGCCCGGGTCGTGGCCCGGGCCGCCGAACGCCTCGGCGGCCTCGACGCGATCGTGGCCAACGCCGGTGTGCAGTACGCGATCCCGCTCACCGGCGGCCCGGACGGCGACCTGCTCGACCGGATCCGCCGCGAGTTCGCCGTCAACCTCACCTCGGTCGCCGAACTCGCCGCCGCCGGCTGGCCGTACCTCGCCGCCCGGCCCGCCGCCTCCTTCGTCGCCGTCACCTCCGGCCTCGCCTACGCCCCCAAGCGGACCGCCCCCGTCTACTGCGCCGCCAAGGCGGGACTGCACACCCTGCTCGACGCGCTCCGCTACCAGGCCGAGGACACCACCCCGCAGGTGAAGGTGCAGGAGATCGTGCTGCCGCTGGTCGACACCGCCATGACCGCCGGCCGCGAGGGCCCGGCCCGCAAGATCCCCGCGGAGGCCGCCGCCGCCGCGATCGTCGCCGCCCTGCGCAACGGCCGCGCCGTCACCCCGGTCGGCGCCGCCCGCAGCCTGCTCGCGGTCAACCGGGTCAGCCCGCCCGCCGCCCGCCGCATCATGCGCAACGCCTGACGGGAGCTCACCCCGCCGGCGGTGCGGGGCGGGGGCTCGGTAGAGTCCTGCGGCATGGAACGGGACCCCCGCGTGTGCTTCGTCGGAGACTCCTTCACCGCCGGGGTCGGCGACCCGACCGCACGCGGCTGGGCCGGCCGGCTGGCCGCCCGCACCCTCGCCGGCGGCGGCCTGCTCACCTGGTACAACCTGGGCGTGCGCCGCAACACCTCGGCCGACATCGCCGAACGCTGGGAGGACGAGTGCGCGCGCCGCCTGCCGGACGGCACCGAGCGGCGCGTGGTGCTCTGCTTCGGGGTCAACGACACCGTGCACGAGGACGGCCGCCCCCGGGTCGCCCCCGACGCTTCGGCCGCCAACCTCGCCCGGATCCTCGACCGCGCCGCCGGCCGCGGCTGGACGACCCTCTTCGTCGGCCCGCCGCCGGTCGCCGACCCCGCCCACAACGAGCGCACCGCACTGCTCGACGAGCGGTACGCCGCGCTCTGCCGCGACGCCGGCGTCCCGCACGTCGCCGTCCACCACGCCCTGCGCGCCAGCACGGCCTGGATGCACGAGGTCCGCACCGGCGACGGCGCCCACCCCGCCGAGGCCGGCTACGACGCCTTCGCCGACCTCGTCGAAGGGCGCTGGCACGACTGGCTGGCCGCCGGCTGATCGGGCGCCGATCCGGCCTGCGCAGGTATCTGTCGAGGTACTCGCAGCTCACGGGCCGAACGAGGGCCCCGTGCCGTCCAGTCCGCCGGTCGCCCACAGCCAGAGCACCCAGGCGGTGGAGAGCACGGCCGTGGCGGCCATCAACCAGCCGAACACCGTGAACGCGCGCCAGAGCGAGTCCGTGCGCCGCTCCTCGGGCTCCTGCCCGGGCCGGTCGTTCCCGGTCCCCGCCATCGCCGCACCCCCCTCGTACCGGCACGGGGACCCGGACTCCGCGGCCCCCGGTGCGCGTGCTCCGAGCGTAGCGCCGGGCGGTCGGCCGGGGCGGGGAGTTCAGCGTTCCGCGGCCGGGGCCCGGTCCGCGGGTGATTCGGCGATCCGCTTGAGGGCCTGCAGGGTGGTGCGCATGCCGGCGCGGTTCACCTCGATGCGCTTCTCCGGCGGGGTACCGGCGAAGAGGGTGCCCAGGAACTTCGCGAGGCCGCCGGTCGAGCCGGTGCGCAGGTCGGCCCACTCCTCGGTGAGGCGGGTGCCGTCCGCCTCGGACGTGATGCGGTAGGTCCACCGGGCGATCGGGACACCGAGGGCGGTGACCCGGAAGCCGAAGACGGCCCCCGGCTCCAGCCGGGCGACCCGGCAGGTGGTCGGCCACACGTGCAGGCCGCGGCGGTTGAGGCCGATGAAGCGGTCGCCCTCGCGCAGCGGGCCCCGCCGGGCGAGTACGCCGACGCACTCCGGGCTCCACTCGCCGACCCGGCGGACGTCGCTGACGAGGCCGAAGACCTGCTCCGGGGTGGCGGAGACGACGACGCTCTCCTGGAGTTCCTTCAGGGTGTCCATGCTCCGCTTCCGACGCTTCCGACGCTCCGACAAGCCGCACCGCTCCGGCGGTCCGCACCACGGCGTGCCCCGGCATCCGGCCCAGTGGTTCACGCACTGAACCATTTCGGCGGGGCCGCGTCAACACGTCCGCCGGGACCGGTCGGCCCGTCAGCCGCCGATCGGCCCCAGCGACAGGTACGAGGCGCGACCGGAGCGCCGGGCGCCGTCCACCGACTCCACGAAGCGCAGGCGACGCGGGCTCAGCTCGGCCGCCCACGCACCCAGCGACTGCACCTTGAAGGCGGTGTGCTCGGCCGGGTCGAGCCGGATCGACGCCAGCTGCTCCGCGTCCAGCACCCCGCCGTCGAAGACGAACCCGATCTTGAACGGGAGCTCGCCGACCGGCGGCGCGAACATCACGGTCAGCAGCCGGCCCGGCTCCTCCGGCAGGACCAGCCCGGTCTCCTCACGGACCTCCCGGCGGGCACAGCCCCACGGGTCCTCGCCGAAGTCGAGATTGCCGCCCGCCAGCTGCCACAGCTCCGGGTCGTACACCGAGCGCAGCATCAGCGGCCGCCCCTCGGTGTCGGTGAGGTGGGCCGAGGCGAACACCGTGCCGTGCGGAAGCGTCCGGACGAACTCCGCGGTCGGCAGCAGTTCCACGGCAGACCCCATCCCGGCCGGGCCGTCAGTCGCCGGGGTACCGCACCCCGATCCGCTCCCGGACCGCGTCCAGCGTACGCATCACCGCCAGCGAACCGTCCAGCGGCACCAGCGGCGACTCGGTCAGCCCGGACCGCAGGCAGCGCACCACCTCGGCCGCCTCCACGCCGTACCCGTGCCCGACCCGCGCCGGGGCGCGGAACACCTCCGGCTCCCGCCCGTCGCGGTGCAGCACGAACCCCTCCGGGTGGAAGAAGTCCCGCTCGATCTCGATCCGCCCGGCCGACCCCTGCACGGACGCCCGCTGCCCGCTCTGCGCCACCAGCGAGCAGCCCAGCAGTGCCGTCGCCCCGCTCGCGTGCCCCAGCACCACCGCGGTGTTGGCATCCACCCCCTGCGGGGTCAGCGCCGCCACCGCCTGCACCGACTCCGGCTCGCCGAGCAGCAGCTGCGCGAACGCCACCGGGTACACGCCCAGGTCCAGCAGCGCCCCGCCGCCGGCCGCCGGGTCCCACAGCCGGTGCGCCGGGTCGAACGCGGCCGGGAAGCCGAAGTCGGCCTGCACCACCCGCACCTCACCCAGCGCGCCGTCCGCGACCAGCTCCGCGATCCGGCGCACCGTGGGGTCCAGGTACGTCCACATCGCCTCCATCAGGAACAGCTCGCGCTTGCGGGCCAGCCCGACCAGCTCCGCGGTCTGCGCCGCGTTCAGCGTGAACGGCTTCTCGCACAGCACCGCCTTGCCCGCGCCCAGCATCAGCGCGGCGGCATCCCGGTGCCCGGCGTGCGGGGTGGCCACGTACACCACGTCCACCTCCGGGTCCGCCGCCAGCTGCGCCCAGCTCCCGTACGCCCGCGGCACCCCGAAGCGGTCCGCGAACGCCCGGGCCGAGGCCTCCGTCCGCGAGGCGACGGCGAACACCTCGGCGCCCTCCACCGCGGCCAGGTCCTCCGTGAACGAGGCGGCGATGCCGCCGGTCGCCAGGATTCCCCAGCGGATCGTGCGGTCGGTCACGGGATCCATGCTGTGCTCCTCGGGGGACGGGACGGGATGGGCCGCGCCAGCGTATCCGCACGCCCGCGCCGCCCGGCCGCCCCGTCCGGAGTGCGGTCAGCCGTCCCCGCTCACCGCGACCGTCCCGGCCTCGGCCGGAGCACGCACCTCGGCCTCGGCCCGGGCCTCGACAGGGACCCCGGCCCCGGCCCCTGCCCCGGCCGCGACGTCGACCGGGGCGGAGAGCGGGAGGTGCCCGGCCGACGGGCCGACCAGCACGGTGAAGCCGCCCGGCTCGGCCAGCCAGCGCCGCTCCGCCACCGACCAGTGCGCCAGCGCCCGCGCGGAGACCGTCACCTCCGCCGTCACCCGCTCGCCGGGCTCCGCGCGCACCGCGGCGAAACCGGCCAGCCACCGCACCGGGCGCTCCACCGAGCTCGCCGGCCGGGCCAGGTAGACCTGGACCACCTCCCGCGAGGCGCGCACCCCGGTGTTGCGCAGGTCCACCCGCACGGTCAGTCCCGCCCCGGCCGCGACCCGGCGCGGCACCTCGGCCGCCAGGTACTCCCAGTTCCCGTAGCCGAGGCCGTGGCCGAACCAGTAGGCGGGCGCCGTACCGGTCCGCAGCCAGCCCCGGTACCCCAGGTGCAGTCCCTCGGTGTAGGCGAGCTCCCCGCCGGCCGGCCGGGTGTGGGGCACGGCCGGGGCGTCCTCCTCGGCCGGCCAGCTGGTGGGCAGCCGGCCGCCCGGTTCGGCCCGGCCGAACAGCACGTCGGCCAGCGCGTGGCCGCCCTCCTGGCCGGGGAACCAGCCGAGCAGGACGGCCGCGGCCTCCTCGCGCCACGGCAGCAGCACCGGCCCGCCGCTGTTCACCACCACCACGGTGGCCGGATTGACCGCCGCGACCGCCGCCACCAGGGCGTCCTGGCCGCCGGGCAGCCGCAGCGTGCTGCGGTCGAAGCCCTCGCTCTCGTGCTCCTCGGAGGTGCCGACCACGACCACCGCCAGATCCGCGCCGCGGGCCAGCCCGACGGCGTCGGCGAGCTCCTGCCCGGCCGCCTCCTGCGGCGGGTCGGCGGCCAGCGCGAACACCCGTCCCTGGCCGGGCTCCACCACCCGGCGGGCCACCAGCTCGACGTCCCGCCCGGCCGCGAGGTCGACCCCGACCTGCCGGAACGACGGTGTGACGTGCAGGTAGGTCGGGTCGTCGGACTCCGCGGCGACATGGTCGTCCAGCACCGTGCGGCCGTCCGCCGACAGCCGCACGGCGCCGAGACCGACCACCCCGAGCCGCCAGCGCCCGCCGAACGGCACCCGCAGCACGGTGTGGATCTCGATCTCCCGCAGGTCCGTCAGGTCGACGGCCTCGGGAGTCTCGAACGACCGCCCGCTGGGACGGTGTTCGGTGTGGAGGACGGTGCTGTCGGCGGCCCGGAAGCGCACCCGCAGCCCGGGCTCGCCGGTCTCCGGGTGCCGGCACAGGCCCGGCTCCAGCGGGGTGGGGCGGTCCGAGGTCCGTACGCCCGGCCGGTACTCGACGGCCGTGCCGGGCGGAACGGCCGCCCGGATGCCGTCCAGCGGCGAGACCACGGCCTCCGGGTAGACCCCGGCGCTGCCGCCGCCCTGGATCCGGGCGACCGCCGCGTTCGGCCCGATCACCGCCACCCGGCGCAGCGCCCCGGCGTCCAGCGGCAGCAGCCCGCCGCGGTTGCCGAGCAGCACGGCGCCGGCCGCCGCGGCGCGCCGGAGCAGCCCGCGGGCGGTGTCCGGGTCGGTCGGCCGAGGTGCCGGCGGCGGGTCGAACGCCCCGACCCGCCCGGCCAGCCGGAGCAGTCGGCGGACCTTGTCGTCCAGGGCGTCCGCTGGGATCCGTCCGGCCCGTACGGCCGCCGCCAGCCGCGCGCCCCAGTGCTCGTTGGGCCCGGGCATGGCGAGGTCGACGGGCGCCGCGCCGGTCGCCTCGGTGGAGCGGACGGCGCCCCAGTCCGAGACCACCAGACCGTCGAAGCCCCACTCGCCCTTCAGCGGTTCGGCGAGCAGCCGGCTCTCGCTCATCGGCTCGCCGTTCACCCCGTTGTACGCCGACATCACGGCCCAGACGCCGGCTTGCACGGCGGCCTCGAACGGTGCCAGATACACCTCGCGCAGCGTCCGCTCGTCGATCCGCGCGGTCATGGTGAGCCGTTCGGTCTCCGACTCGTTGCCCACGTAGTGCTTGGCCGTCGCGGCGACGCCGCCGCTCTGCACCCCGGTGATGTAGGCGGCGCCGATCCGGCCGGTGAGCAGCGGGTCCTCGGAGAAGCACTCGAAGTGCCGTCCGGCGAACGGGGACCGGTGCAGGTTGAGGGTGGGGGCGAGCAGCATGTCGACGCCCTTGCGGCGGGCCTCGGTGGCCAGCAGCGCGCCGAGTTCGGCGACCAGCCGCTCGTCCCAGCTGGCGGCCATCGCGGTGGGGGAGGGCAGTGCGAGGGCGGTGTCCGCCTCGTCCCACCGCTCGCCGCGGACCCCGATCGGGCCGTCGGAGGTGACGATCGCCCGCATGCCGAGGGCCGGTTCGGCACCGGTGCGGAACACCCCGCCGCCGGAGACCAGCCGGGCCCGGGCGTCGAGGTCGAGCCGCAGGCCGAGGTCGGCGCTGTCGATGGCGGTCATCCCTTCATCGCTCCCTGCATGATGCCGTCGATGATCTGACGGCCCATCACCAGGAAGACCGCGATCACCGGCAGGCCGGCGACCAGTGCGCCGGTCAGGACCAGCGAGTAGTCCTTGATGTAGCCGCTCGCCAGCTCGGAGAGGGTGAGCTGGACGGTCGGGTTCTGCTGGGTCATCACGACCTTGGGCCAGTAGAAGTCGTTCCAGGTGGCCATGAAGGTCAGCATGCCGAGCACGGCCATGGCCGGCCGGGCGGCGGGGAGTGCGACGTGCCAGTACAGGCCGCGGGTGGTGCAGCCGTCCATCCGGGCGGCGTCGAGGAGTTCGTCCGGGACGGCGGTGACCAGGTACTGCCGCAGGAAGAACACCCCGAAGGCGTTGGCGACCGCCGGCACGATCAGGGCCTGGAGGTGGTCGGCCCAGTGGAACCAGTCGGCCATCATGATGTACAGCGGGATGATGCCCAGCTGGGTCGGCACCATCATGGTGGCGACCACGGTCGCGAGCAGCGGGCTGCGGCCGCGGAACGGCAGCTTGGCGAAGGCGAATCCGGCCAGCGAACTGGTCAGCACCACGCCGGCGGTGACGGTGGCGGACACCACGAAGGAGTTCGCCAGGGCCAGTTGCATGTCGGTCCGGGCGAAGGCCTGGCCGAGGTTGTGCAGCAGGTTGCCGCCGGGCAGCAGCACGGGCGGCACCCGGTGGATGTCGGTATTCGTCCGGGAGGCGGCGACCACCGTCCAGTACAGCGGGAAGACGGACAGCAGGACGCCGACCGTCAGGGTCGCGTACACGCCCCTGCCGGCGGAGAGTTGGCGGTTGCGGCTCATATGGCGTCGACGCCCTTCATCCGGCGGGCGGCCAGCAGGTTGGCGGCCACGACGACGACGATGATCAGGAACATCGCCCAGGAGACCGCCGCCCCGTAGCCGTACTTGAAGCGGCCCCAGAACTGGTTGTACGAGTACAGCGCCAGCGTCTGGAACTGATGCTGGGAACCGCCCGTGGTCGGGTCCTGCTGCTGGCTGAAGAGCATCGGCTCGCCGAACAGCTGGAGCGCCCCGATAGTGGAGACGATCACCGTGAAGAGGATGGTCGGCCGCAGCAGCGGCACGGTGATCGAGCGGAACTGCCGCCAGCGGCCGGCCCCGTCGATCGCCGCGGCCTCGTACAGCTCGAACGGCACGGACTGCATCGCGGCCAGGTAGATCAGCGCGTTGTAGCCCGTCCAGCGCCAGGTGACGATCGCGGCGATGGCCGTCCAGGACGAGAGCGTGCCGGCCTGCCAGTCGATGTGGTCGACCCCGAACAGCCCGAGCGCCCAGTTGACCAGGCCGAAGTCGCGGCCGAAGAGCTGGACGAAGATCAGGGTGACCGCGGCGACCGAGGTGACGTTGGGCAGCAGCACCCCGAGCCGGAACAGCGTCCGGCCGCGGACGCGGTAGTTGAGCAGGTGGGCGAGGCCCAGGGCGAGCAGCAGCTGCGGGACGGTCGCCAGCAGGCCGATGCCCAGGGTGTTCCTCAGCGCGTTCCAGAAGAACGGATCGGCCAGCAGGGTGCGGTAGTTGTCCAGCCCGACCCAGGTGCTCCCGCTGCCGGGCCGGTCGGCCCGCCAGCCGGTCATCGAGACGTAGCCGGTGTACAGCATCGGGAAGAGCCCGAAAAGGCCGAACACGGCGAAGAACGGGGCGACGTACAGGTAGGGCGAGGCGCGGCGCTCGACGCGGCTCCAGCGGGCGGCCGGGGCACGGGCCGGGCGCAGCGACGTGTCGGCGGACACGGTCGCGGCCATGGCGGGCTCCTTGCGGGGTGGCCCGCCGGACCGGTGCGGTGTCAGGACCGCGCCGGCCCGGCGGTGTCGGGGGAGGGGAGGCTGTGGGCGGGTCAGCCCGTGATGTTGGCGACGTCGGCGAGGGCCTTCGTCCAGGCGGTCGCCGGGTCGGCCTTGCCCTGTTCGACGGAGGTCAGCGCGTTGCCGAGCGCGGTGCCGATCTCCGCGCCGTGTGCGCCGAGCGGCTGCGGCTTCAGGTCCTTGGCCGACTGGGAGAAGATCTTGCCGGTGGGCGCGTCGTTGAACAGCGGGTCGGTGTGCCCGGCGATGTCGGGCTGGCTCCACAGCGCCTGGTCGGAGGGGAAGTAGCCCTTGTTCTTGAAGAGCCACGCCTCCTGCTCGGGGGCGGTGAGCCACTTGGCGAGCTCGACGGCGGCCTTGGTGTGCTTGCCGGACTTGGGCACGGTCAGGTACGAGCCGCCCCAGTTGCCGCCGCCGCCCGGGATCCTGGCGATGTCCCAGTGGCCGCCGTCGGTGGGCGGGTTGGCCTTGAACTCGTAGCTCATCCAGGCGGGGCAGGCGACGGTGGCGAACTGGCTCTTCTGGAAGCCGGTGTCCCAGGCCGGGGTGAAGGCCTGGATGCCGGCCGACTCGCCGTCCTTGACCGCGCCGGCGACCAGGTCGAACGCCTGCTTGACCGCCGGGTTCTCGGTGACCACCGGCTTGCCGGAGGCGTCGTAGAAGCCGGTCGGGGCCTGGGCGACGATCGCGCTGAAGAGGTTGCCCGCGCTGTCGAACCACTTGGCGCCCTTGTTCGGGCTCTTGGCGAGGAAGTCCTTGCCGGCCGCGGTGTACGCCTGCCAGTCGGTCAGCAGCGCGGAGACCTGGTCGCGGTCGGTGGGCAGCCCGGCGGCCCTGAACAGGTCGCTGCGGTAGCAGAGCGCCATGCCGCCCATGTCGGTGCCCAGGCCGAACAGCGCGCTGCCGTCCGCGCTGGAGGCGGGCGCGGTCTTGGACGGCACCCACTGGTCCTTGGTGACCCCGTTGTCGAGGAAGTTGACGAACTTCGCCGCCTGCGGCCGGAAGCCGGCGACCTGCCCGATCTCGATCGCCTCGACGTCGGCGGTGCCGGAGCCGGCGAGCAGGTGGGCCTGGAGGTTCTGGTGGTGCGCCCCGAGGTCGGCGCGGTTCTCCTTGACGGTGATGTTCGGGTGCAGCTGCTCGTACTGCTTGTAGAGGTCCGCGTAGCCGAAGTCGGAGAACAGGTTCACGGTCAGCGTGATCTTCGCGTTCGCGTCGTCCTGGGCGGCGCTGCCGCTGCTGGAGCAGCCGGCGGCGGTGAGGACGGCGGCCAGGGCGGCGGCGGTGGCGGCCGGGAACGCGGTTCTCCGGCCGGGGCGGGTGGTGGGCATGCTGGCTCCTCGCAGATGGCTGGGATCACGGATTGGAGAGCGCTCTCCCGTCGGCCCGCAGCTTGTCCCGGCTCGTGCGCCAAGTCAAGACGTGCGATCAAAACCTCTGCACACCAGTCGATTTGGCGAGGCATGGGCAGTCCGGCGGATCGCTGCAGGGGTCTTGACACCGTGGAAACATCGCGGCAACCATCTCCATGACTGCGAGAGCGCTCTCCCAGGAATGGGCGGCCCACCCCTGCCGCCGGCCTCCCCCCACCGTCTCGTCAGGAGAGTCCCCCATGCTCGCTCCACCCGCCCGTGCGGCGGCCCGCCCTGCACCCCCGTCGCCGGCCGGACGAGGGCTGGCGGCGGTGCTCGCCGCCGTCCTCGTCGCCGGACTGCTGCTCCTCGTCCCCGCCTGGAGCGCCCACGCGGCGCCGGCCCTGCTCTCCCAGGGCAAGCCGGTCACCGCCTCCAGCGAGGAGAACTACGGCACCCCGGCCACCAACGCGGTGGACGGCAACACGGGCACCCGCTGGTCCTCAGCCGCGAGCGACCCGCAGTGGATCCAGATCGACCTCGGGGCGGTCGCCACCGTCAGCCAGGTGGTGCTCCAGTGGGAGTCCGCGTACGGCAAGGCGTACCGGATCCAGCTCTCCACCGACGGGACGACCTGGACGGACGCGTACTCCACCACCACCGGCGCAGGGGGCGCCGAGACGCTGAACGTCTCCGGCACCGGCCGCTACGTGCGGATGTACGGCACCCAGCGCGGCACCGGGTACGGCTACTCGCTCTGGGAGTTCCAGGTGTTCGGCACGGTCGGCGGCGGCACCCCCTCGGGCGGCTGCGGCACGGCGAACGCCGCTCAGGGCAAGCCGGTCACCGCCTCCAGCGAGGAGAACTACGGCACCCCGGCCACCAACGCGGTGGACGGCAACACGGGCACCCGCTGGTCCTCAGCCG
>NZ_JBHWBW010000147.1:0-2831 GCF_042735675.1 Kitasatospora sp. NPDC059571 | reverse complement strand
CGCCGGTGACCCGCAGTGGCTCCAGGTCGACCTCGGCTCCGCGCAGCCGGTCTGCCAGGTGGTGCTCCAGTGGGAGTCCGCGTACGGCAAGGCGTACCGGATCCGGCTCTCCACCGACGGGACGACCTGGACGGACGCGTACTCCACCACCACCGGCGCGGGCGGCACCGAGACGCTGAACGTCTCCGGCACCGGCCGCTACGTGCGGATGGACGGCACCCAGCGCGGCACCGGATACGGCTACTCGCTCTGGGAGTTCCAGGTCCGCACCGGCACCGGCACCGGGCCGACCGACCCGCCGACCAGCACGCCGCCGACCACCCCGCCGCCCGGGAACTGGACGACGGTCTTCAACGAGGACTTCACCGGCGCCGCGGGCAGCGCCCCGAACGCCGGCGACTGGATCACCGACACCGGCACCGGGTACGCCGGCGGCCCGGCCAACTGGGGCACCGGCGAGGTGCAGACCGACACCGACTCCGCGGCCAACGTGGGCCTGGACGGCAATGGCGCGCTCAACCTGACGGCGGTGAGGAACGGTTCGTCCTGGACCTCCGGCCGGATCGAGTCCAAGCGCTCCGACTTCACCGTCCCGGCCGGCGGGCAGCTGCAGATCTCCGCGACCGTCAGGCAGCCCAACCCGGCCGACGGCACCGGCTACTGGCCGTCCTTCCGGGCGATGGGCGCGGCCAACCGCGGCAACTTCTCGGTCTGGCCCGGCGCGGGCGAGAGCGACATCCTGGAGAACGTCAACGGGCGCGGCCAGCTCTCCACCACCCTGCACTGCGGCACCGCCCCCGGCGGCAACTGCAACGAGTACAACGGCCTGACCAGCGGGCTGGCGAGCTGCACCGGCTGCCAGACCGGCTACCACACCTACTCCCAGATCCTCGACCGGACGACCTCGGACGAGCAGATCCGCTGGTACCTCGACGGCCGCCAGGTCTGGCAGGTCAACGAGTCGCAGGTCGGCGTCACCACCTGGGACACCGCGGTGCACCACGGCTTCTACCTGGTGTTCAACCTGGGCATCGGCGGCGGCTTCCCGAACGCGGTCTGCAACTGCAGCTCGCCGACCGACGCCACCTCCTCCGGGGGCGCCCTGAGCATCGACAGGGTCACCGTGTCCACCGCCAGCGGCACCGCGCCGGCGCCGCTCACCGACCCCACCGTCCCGACGGCCCCGTCGACCGTCAAGGTGACCGGCTCCCAGGGCAACTGGCAGCTCCAGGTGAACGGTCAGCCGTACCAGGTCAAGGGCATCACCTGGGGCCCGGCCAACTCCACCGCCGAGGCGCACATCCGCGAACTGAGGGCGATGGGCGTCAACACCCTGCGCACCTGGGGCACCGACGCCGGCTCCAAGCCGCTGCTGGACACCGCCGCGGCGCACGGGATCCGCGTGGTCAACGGCTTCTGGCTCAACCAGGGCGCCGACTACGTCAACGACACCGCCTACATGGACTCCACGCTCGACCAGATCAAGCAGTGGGTGACCGCCTACAAGGACCACCCGGGCGTGCTGATGTGGGACGTCGGCAACGAGGTCGTCCTCACCACCCAGGACCACACCTACAACGGCTCCACCGTCGAACAGGAGCGGGTCGCGTACGCCAAGTACGTGGAGCGGGTCACTCAGGCGATCCACGCCATCGACCCCAACCATCCGGTGACCTCCACCGACGCCTACACCGGCGCCTGGAAGTACTACAAGGACAACACCCCGAGCCTGGACCTGCTCGCGGTCAACTCCTACGGCGCGGTCTGCAACGTCAAGAGCGACTGGATCAGTGGCGGCTACACCAAGCCGTACATCGTGACCGAGTCCGGCGAGGCGGGTGAGTGGGAGGTCCCGAACGACGCCAACGGCGTGCCGACCGAGCCCGCGGACACCGCCAAGCGCGACGCCTACCTGTCCAACTGGGGCTGCATCACCGGGCACACCGGGGTGGCGCTCGGCGCGACGGTCTTCCACTACGGCACCGAGAACGACTTCGGCGGCGTCTGGTTCAACACCGTCCCGTCCGGCTGGCGCCGGCTCAGCTTCTACTCGGTGGCCAAGGACTACGGCGGCTCCGTCGGCGGCAACACCCCGCCGGTGATCTCCTCGATGACGCTCGGCAACACGGCGACCGTGCCGGCGGGCGGCGCCTTCGACATCACCACCGCGACCACCGACCCGGACGGCGACCTGATCCGCTACCAGCTCTACTACTGCGACAAGTACGCGGGTGGCGGCACCGGCTTCGGCCAGGTGGCGTTCACCCAGACCTCGGACGGGCACTTCACCGCGACTGCCCCGAAGAGCCTGGGCGTGTACAAGGTCTACGTCTACGCCTTCGACGGCCACGGCAACGTCGGCATCGAGACCCGGTCCTTCCGGGTCGTCGCCCCGACGCCCGCCGGCACCGATGTGGCACTCGGCAGGCCGACCACCGCCTCCAGCTACCAGGCCACCGGCAACGGCGCGCCGTACCCGGCGTCCAACGCCACCGACGGCAACTGGAGCACCCGGTGGGCCAGCGAGTGGGCCGACCCGCAGTGGATCCAGGTCGACCTGGGGAGGACCACCGCGGTCAAGCACGTGCAGCTCGGTTGGGAGTCGGCCTACGGCAAGGCCTACCAGATCCAGGTCTCCGGTGACGGCACCACCTGGACCACGGTCTACTCCACCACCAGCGGCACCGGCGGCGTCGACGACATCGACCTGACGGCGAGCGGCCGCTACGTCCGGGTCGCCATCGGCCGGCGCGGTACGGCCTACGGCGACTCGCTGTACGAGTTCGGCCTCTACGCCTGATCCAGACTCCCGGGGTGCGCCGGCCCCACGC
>NZ_JBHWBW010000146.1:0-16433 GCF_042735675.1 Kitasatospora sp. NPDC059571 | reverse complement strand
CGCTACTTTGGTACTTCTGTGTTTAAACTGGGTGATCTTAGGACGCCGACTAACAATAATTATGATCACCCCCGCCGGTGCACCAAGGGCGGCGCTTCTCGCATTTCCGGAGTCGTCCTGTCACTCCCGGCCGTGGGGCGGGCGGGGTAGTGCTAGGTCCACCTCAAAGACGGGTGGCACGGCCAGTGCGGCGCGTGGGCCCTGACGGCAACACTGATGCCGTCATCCGAATGCCCGATGTCAGGAGAGACCCATGACAACCTCGACCATCCCGCCCGGTGCGGCGGCCGACGTGCTGCAGGACGCGGTGGGCCGCCCCACTCCCGGCCGCGTGCGGGCGGGGCTGCAGGCGCTCCGCCGGGTCCTGCTGGTCATCGGTGAGTCGGTCCTGGGCATCGTGGTGCTGGTCGTGGGCGCCGCGTCCTGCGGTGCCATCGCAGCGCGGATGTTCTCTGCGGCAGACCTCGAACCGGTCGGCGGTCTGCTGGGTGCCACGGTGGTCGCCGTGGTGCTGGCCTACTGGTGGTCGCGGCGCGGCGCCGCGTGGACGCGGTCCCATCTCCGGGACTGGTTCGGCGTCGTCGTGACTCCGGCGTACTCGCCGCTGCCGGTACTGGAGCAGGACGACCGGGGTTACTGGTGGACAGGCTTCTCGTACCACCGCGGGCACGGCACGGCGCGGGTGGCGCGACGGCTGCACTGGGTGGCACGCGATCCGGAGAGCCGCAGGGACTTCGGCTGGTGGTTGCTCGCACCCTTCTCCCTGCTGTTCTTCACCGGTCCGGCTCTCGTGCTCGCCGGCGGCGGCGTGATCTTCCTCCTCACCGCCGGCGTCGACTCCCGGACGTACGGAGCGCTCGGCGACGGCCCGGCCAGCTGGGCGGTCTCGATCCTGATCGGCTCGGCGGTCGCTCTCGTCGGGATCCTGCTGCTGCCGTACGGGCTGCGAGCCCACTTCGACCTCGCCTGCCGGATCCTCGCGCCCGGCCAGCGCTCCAGCCGTGCCCAACTCACCCGCCGGGTCGAGGAGCTGACCCTCACCCGGGCCGACGCCATCGGCAGCCAGGCCGCCGAGCTCCGCCGGATCGAGCGGGATCTCCACGACGGAGCACAGGCGAGGCTGGTCGCGATCGGCATGACCCTGGGGACGATCGAGCACCTGATGGAGACCGACCAGGGCGCCGCGCGCGAGCTGCTCGCGGAGGCCCGCCAGTCCTCGGCGAAGGCGCTCCAGGAGCTCCGGGACCTGGTGCGGGGCATCCATCCGCCGGTGCTGGCCGAGCGCGGGCTCGGCGACGCCGTGCGGGCGCTGGCCCTGGACGCACCGCAGCCGACCGAGGTCGTGGTGAGCCTCCCGGAGCGGCCGGACGCCTCGGTGGAGGCCGCGGTCTACTTCTGCATCAGCGAACTGCTGGCGAACGTGGCCAAGCACGCGCGGGCGCGGCAGGTGTGGGTGGACATCCTCTTCCGGGCCGGCCGGTTGCGGGTCACCGTCACCGACGACGGGTGCGGCGGCGCCCACCCCGGGCGGGGCACCGGGCTTCGCGGTGTGGAGCGGCGGTTGGGTACCTTCGACGGCACCCTCTCGCTCAGCAGTCCGCCGGGCGGGCCGACGACGATCTCCCTGGAGCTCCCGTGCGCGTTGTCCTCGCAGAGGACCTCTACCTCCTTCGACAAGGTCTGATCAACCTGCTGGAGGCCCATGGCTTCACGATCGCTGCCGCGGTCGAGACCGGGCCGGAGCTGCTAGAGGCCCTGGTGACGGAGCGGCCGGACGTCGCCGTCGTCGATGTCCGGCTGCCACCGACGCTGACGGATGAGGGCCTCCAGGCTGCGCTGGCCGCCCGTCGCCGGATCCCCGGCCTGCCGGTCCTCGTGCTGTCCCAGCACGTCCAACAGCTCTACGCGCGGGAGTTGCTGGCAGACGGCTCGGGCGGGGTGGGGTATCTGCTGAAGGACAGGGTGTTCAACGCCGGCCAGTTCGTCGACGCCATCCGGCGGGTGGCCGACGGAGGCACCGCCATGGACCCCGATGTGATCGCGAAACTGATGGAGAGCAGGGCCGGATCCGCGCCCCTCCAGCGGCTGTCCCCGCGGGAGCGCGAGGTGCTGGAACTGATGGCCGAGGGGTGTTCGAACTCCGCGATCGCCACTCGACTGACCGTCAGCGACGGGGCGGTCGCCAAACATATTGCCAATATCTTCACGAAACTGGATCTTGCTCCGGCCGATGACGCCAACCGCAGGGTCCTGGCGGTCCTGGCCCACCTCAACGGCGCCCCGGACCGAGCGGAATCGACCGGGTGGGCGGGGCCATGAAACGCGTGTACGAGTAGTATCCGGTGGGCCGAGACGGTCCACGGCGTGGTGATCCTGCGTTCGACCGAGGGTGGATCCGGCAGCAACGGTCGCTTACGGCAGCAGCCGAATCCCAGGGGTTGATCTAGTAATGTCGCGTCGCCCATCCCTCACCCGCGCCCACCGGGCCCTGCTCGGCGTGGTGGCCGCCGGTGCCTGCCTCATCTCCGGCATCGGATTCGCCGGGTCGTACAACGCGGTCCGCGAGCTGGCCATGCAGAAGGGCTTCGGGGCCTTCTCCTACGCCTTCCCGATCGGCGTCGACGCGGGCATCGTCGTACTGCTCTCGCTCGACCTGGTCCTGACCTGGCTGCGGATACCGTTCCCCCTGCTCCGCCAGACGGCGTGGCTCCTGACGGCCGCGACCATCGCGTTCAACGCGGCGGCCTCCTGGGGCGACGCGCTCGGCATGGCGATGCATGCCGTGATCCCGGTGCTGTTCGTCGTGGTCGTCGAGGCCTCCCGCCACGCGGTCGGCCGGATCGCCGCGATCACTGCCGACCGGCACATGGAGTCCGTCCGGCTGATGCGGTGGCTGCTGTCGCCGGTGCCGACGTTCCGCCTCTGGCGGCGGATGAAGCTCTGGGAGCTCCGCTCGTACGACGAGACCGTCCGGCTGGAGCAGAACCGGCTCGTCTACCGCGCGCAGCTGCGCTTCCGCTACGGGCGGGGCTGGCGCCGGTCCGCGCCGTTCCAGGCGCTGCTGCCGCTCAAGCTGGCCAAGTACGGCGTTCCGCTGGACCCGAGCGTGCTGGACCGGATCGACGGGCCGCTCGAGGTGACGAACGGCGAGTCCGCGCCGGCGGTGGCGCAGGTGTCGGCCGCGGTCGCGGTGCCGACCCTGGCAAAGCTCGCCGCCGTCCGGCTGCGGGACTCCCAGGAGGGTGCTCACGAGGAGGCACCCGAGCCGGAGCGGGAGGCCGCCTCGCTGAACGTGTGGATGACCCGCGCCGTGCGCAGTTACTCCCAGCAGGCGGACGACGCGGACGCGCAGCCGGGCCGGCTGCCGGGTCAGTCCTCGCCGTGGTTCAAGCCGCCGCGGGCGGCCGGTGTCGGGCCTGAGGGCGTCGCCGCGAGCGGGCCTGTCCGGTCGGTGCAGCAGGCCCCGGTGCGCGGGGCGGGCGCGCAGCAGGGCCGTCGTCCCGGCGTGCAGTCGGCAGGGCCGGCACGGGACCAGGGCGTGACGTACCAGGCCCCGGGTCGGATCGGGCGGCCGGTCAGGCTGGAGCAGACCGTGCAGGCGGAGGCCGAGCCGGAGTCGTACCGGGACGAGGTGCAGCGGCAGGGCGGCGGCTACCGCCAGCAGGCCGCGGGCCTCGCGGGCCGCGGCCGGGACGGTGGCCGGGCCGACGAGCAGCTGCCCCTCGACGCGCTCGACGCCGAGCTCGACGCGGAGTTCCAGGGTGAGTTCGAGGACGGCTTCGAGTCCGGGCGTGACGCCGCGGGCCGCGGCCGGCTGGCCGGTGGGCCGGCGCTCGACGCGGACGCCTGCTTCGACGCCCTGATCTCGTACATCGACTCCTACGCGACCCACCCCGACCCGCAGCACCTCGCGGAGTACCTGACCCACCAGATGGGCATGACCGGGTCGCGCCCCGACGGCTCCGTCAACGCCGCCGACCTGGAGAAGATCTGGCCCGACCTGCAGCAGCGGTACGTGGCCACCGGGCGGGACTGAGGCCCGGGCCGGAGCGGGGCACCGCCCGGGGGAGTCCGACGGGCGGGCCGCCATTGACGTTCCGGCCGCGCCGACACTACCTTCGCATCAACAATTTGTTGAAGCGCTGGCGCGGTGTGCGCCGGCGCGGCGTGGAGGAGTGCGGATGGCACAGGTCGAGCTGGACGGTAGCGGGCCCGTGGGCGGGGCGTCGTTCTCGGCCGGGGCACTGGCCGCGGTCGAGGCCCTGCTGGGGCCGGTCGACGCCGAGCTCGCCCGCCGCTACCCGGGCGACCCGGGGACGCGCCAGCCGGTGCACACCGTCTACGTGCCCGCCGATGCGTTCGCGGCGGGGACCGTGGCGGACTGGGGGCGCCAGGCGCTGGAGGCCCTCGACACCCACGCGGCCACGCCGGAGCGGCTCGCGGAGGCGCTCGGCCTGCCCGCCGACGACCTGATCGCCGATGTGCACGCCCGGGTCCGGGCCAAGCTGGAGCGCGAGCCGATCGAGGACCTCCGGATCGACTTCGAGGACGGCTACGGCCCCCGGCCGGACGCAGAGGAGGACGAGGCCGCCGTCCTGGCGGCCCGGCTGATCACGGCCGCGGTGGCCGACGGCACCGCGCCCCCGTACATCGGGATCCGGATCAAGTGCATGGAGGCGGCGGTACGCGCCCGCGGCATCCGCACGCTCCAGCTCTTCCTGGGCGCGCTGCTCGCCGAGGGCGGCCTGCCGGACGGGCTGGTGCTGACCCTGCCGAAGGTCACCTACGCCGAGCAGGTCACCGCCCTCGTCCGCCTGCTGGAGGACTTCGAGCAGCGGGCCGGGCTGCCGGCGGGCCGGATCGGGTTCGAGATCCAGATCGAGACCACCCAGGCGATCCTCGGCCCGGACGGCCGGGCCACCGTGTCCCGCATGATCGAAGCTGCCGAGGGCCGGGCCACCGGCCTGCACTACGGCACCTTCGACTACAGCGCGGCCTGCGGCGTCAGTGCCGCCTACCAGAGCATGGACCACCCGGTGGCAGACCACGCCAAGGCGGTCATGCAGGTGGCCGCGGCCGGCACCGGCGTGCGCCTCTCCGACGGCTCCACCAACGTCATCCCGACCGGCTCCACGGAGCAGGTCCACGCCGCCTGGCGGCTCCACCACGGCCTGGTCCGGCGCTCCCTGGCCCGTGCCTACTACCAGGGCTGGGACATGCATCCGGCGCACCTGCCGACCCGGTACGCCGCGGTGTACGCGTTCTACCGCGAGGGCCTGGCCGCGGCGGCCGCCCGCCTCTCCGCGTACGTGGCGAAGGCCGGGGGCGACGTGATGGACGAGCCCGCGACCGCCCGGGCGCTGAGCGGCTACCTCCTGCGCGGCCTCGACTGCGGGGCGGTCGACCCGGCCGAGGTCACCGCCCTGACCGGTCTCGGCCGGGCCGAGCTGGACGCGCTTGCCGGGCGCTGACCAGGCTGCCCACCCGGTGGCCCCGGGTGGGCCCGCCCGGCCGTGACCGGACCGGCCCCGCGGTGCCGCCGCCGGCGGTTAGGCTGGCCGGGTCGGACGGGTACCGCCGCGGCAGGCCACCGCGGCCGGCCGGGAGGGTGCCGCTGCCGACGGACCCGGGCGTCCGCGACGTCCGCCGCCTTCCGCCGTCCTCCCGGAGAACCGCCGCACCATGTCGGAGCCGACCCCCAAGCGCTACCTGACCGTCCGGGCGTCCGGCAGCCACGAGATCGAGATCAGGAAGTCGCGGTTCATCTGCCGGCTGGCCAGGGCCGCCGACGAGGAGGAGGCCCAGGCCTTCATCGCCGCCGTGCGCAAGGAGCGCTGGGACGCCCGCCACAACTGCACCGCCTTCATCGTCGGCGAGGACCAGCGGCGCGAGCGGTCCAGCGACGACGGCGAGCCGAGCGGCACGGCGGGCGTCCCGATGCTGGAGGTGCTGCGACGACGCGGGGTCACCGACACCGTCGCGGTCGTCACCCGCTACTTCGGCGGGATCAAGCTCGGCGCCGGCGGACTCGTGCGCGCGTACGGCAGCGCGGTCTCGGAGGCGCTGGACGAGGTCGGGCTGCTGGAGCGCCGCCCGGTGGCCCTGTTCTCCGTCTCCGCCGACCACGTGCGGGCCGGCCGGCTGGAGAACGACCTCCGGGCCGCCGGCTACGAGGTCCGGGACCTGGCGTACGGGGCGACCGGCGTGCGGATCGATGTCGGCGTTCCCGAGGCCGACGTGACGGGCTTTCACGACTGGCTGGCGGAGGCCACCGGCGGGACCTCCGAGGCCGTAGCGGCCGGCTGGAGCCACCGTGAGATTCCGGTGGGGTAACACTCGAACGAATTAACCATGCCCGGAGTTGGAACTTCCGCTCCGGGCAGCTGCGTTTCATGCACAAGGACGTCGAGCCGTACAGATCGGCCGATGCCGGACAACCCGCCCATCGATGGAGGACCGCAGACCCCACGTCGCACCACGGGAGGTACCGAGCATGAACTCCGACCACGCCCCGACCTCCGGCCGAACAGCCGAATCACCTGGCCTGCCGGCGCCGTCCGGCCAGGCCTCGCACGCCACCCCCTACCGGATGACCGTCAGGACGGCGCTGGCCTTCGACGATGCAGTCGCCCTGGTCGACCAGGCACTCACCGCCTGGCTGAAGCAGGAGGGCCACGACGAGCCCCCGCCCGCCCGCACCGCGGCAGGCGCCGAGCGGCTCAGGCTCGGCGACCGTGTGCTCCTCGACCGCGACTGCGGTCCGCTGCCCGCACCGGGCACCCGCACCCCGCTGGTGGGGCGCCAGGGCCGACCATCCGCGGCCGCGCCGTCCGCCTCCGTGCACCCCGTACCCCCTGATCCCTCCGACACCGCCGGGCAGACCGCGCCCCCGCAACCCGGCCGCTACGCCCGCCGACGGCTGCGGACCCCGGTGCCGCACGGCGCCCAGCAGCTCACGATCACCCTGGCCACCGCCGACGACCCGTCCGCACCCGCCCGGTCCGGCACCGCGCCGGCCCCCGTCCACCTGCGGATCGAAGCCGATTACCAGGCGGCCGGATCCGGTGTCCGCACGGTCGGCCGGGTGCCGGTGCCGGAGCTCGTGCACCGCCTCCTCCCGCTGCTCGACGCCGCCGACGGCCCGGCCGAGATCGCGGTCCGGCCGCGCATCGTCGAGCCGGACGGGGTGGACGACCTCATCGACGAACTCTGCGACCCGGAGCGCAGACTGGCCGCCGTGGTGGTCAGCGTCCCGTCGGCCGTCCCGTTCGAGGAGTGGCTGGCGGACCAGGTCGGGCCGGTGCTGCGCAGCCTCACCGGCCTCGCCTCCCTGCACGTGCTGAGCCATACCGCTCTGCCGCTGTTCAACGTCGCGCTGGAGTTCCACAAGGTGTACGGCGGCGCCATCCGCACCTATCTGCCGGAGGTGGACCCGGCCTCGCGGGCGGACTCCGCACGCCACCAGGTGCTCCCGCGGCACCGGATAGAGGAGGACGTCCGACGGGCTGCGGCCCTGCTGGCCCGCGAGCCGCGCCTGGTCGCCGCGGACATGGTGCCGCCCCCGCCACTGGCCGCGGTGCCGGCCCTGGTGCTCTCGCCCGAGGCGCGCCGCGCCGCCCGGCCGGCGTCCAAGGACGGCCGGTCCGGTGAGCCGCACCGCCCGGACTCCGGTCGGCGCCCGGTCCAGCGGACGGCGAGGTCCGGGGGCCGGCTGTGTGCCGGATCGGGCCTCGTCGCTCCGGCCAGGCTCCGCATCCCCGAAGCAGTGGAGTCGGTGGCCGCTGCCGGGCTGATCGCACCGGCCACCGCGGAGTACGGGCGCCTGGCAGAGGCCGCCCGGGCCGACAAGTGTGCGGCGCCCGGGAGCTTCGGCGAACTGGTGGGCAGGTTCGCCGAGTTCCCGCTGCTGGAGTTCACCGGCGACGAGAAGGAGACGCTCGCCCTCGACGACAAGCCCGACGGGTCGGGCTGGGCCCGGCTGACCTGGGACGGGCTGACGGCACTCCAGGAGTACGCTGCCGCCGCCGTCCGTGGGCAGGCCGGCGGCGACTTCAAGCAGTGGTGCGAGCACACCCCGCCCGGCTGCCACCACTTCCCGCCCCGCAAGGCGGTCCGCTGGGAGTCGCGCACGGTCGAGAGCCACACCAAGTGGAAGCGGGAACGGATGCTGCCCGTCCCGCCCTGCGTCGACTCCTCGCGGAGGGTCTTCATGGGCGCCCATCTGCGGATCGGCGGCGGATCGACGGCGCCCCGGCTGCACTACCTGGACGACTGCTCCGGCAGCGGCCGGATCTACGTCGGCTACATCGGACAGCACTTGACCAACACTCGGACGAACTGACCGGGTCGGCCGCAGCGTCGACCGGGCGATGTGCAGTCCGAAGGCACACCTCGGTACACGTCGGCACACCTCGGTCCACGTCGGCACGCTGCGGCACACGCCGGCGCACGGAGGGAGGCAGGACACGACCGTCACACCGGTCACCAACTCGTGAGCTTGGCTGACCCGGTGCATCCCCACGGTGGAGAATGCTGCGCAGGGGCCGTGGCCGAGCGGCTCCTGCGAGCGCCTGTGTGCGGTCGGGCTTCGGGAGGAGCCGGGCCCGCCCGGTCCCGTTCGCGCGACGCGCTGTGACCTACTGGGGGGATCGACCGCCGATGCCGCACTCACCCGACAGCCTGCCGGACGGCGCAGCGTCGGTCTTCCCGTCCGGCGACCGGTCAGCGGCCGGCCGGCCGTTCGACACCGTCCGATCCACCGGCCGGGCCTCCGCGGTCCCGGCCGCAACCCCGGCCACTGCTGCGCCCGGCGCGCCCGGCGCGCACCCGTTCACCGACACCGACGCCGATGCCGAAACCGGTGCAGGTCACGACGCCGCCGACCGCTACCGGACCGGCCCGGGCGGATTCGAGCCACCGCAGCCGGGATTCCTGGCGGCGGTCTTCCGTGACCTGGGCGCGGACGAGGCCGGGCCGACCGCACCGACGGCAGCGGCACCGGGCGGGACGACCGACCGGAACGACCCCGCGGGCGACGACCCGACCGCGGCCGGGGACGACGAGGTCGCCGCGCACGGCCGGGCCGCCGCCCTGACGCACCATCGGACGCTCACGGTCCAGGCTGAGCACGACCACCTCGCCGACCTGCTCCGCCGGGCGGCGCTGCCGGTCTCGGCCATGGACTTCGAGAGCCAGCTGCGCCACTACGAGCAGCGGCCCTTCCCCGCCGACGTCGACACCGAGGCGGGCGAGGGCGCTGCCGGTACCGAGCCGCGGTGGGCCGACTACGCGCCCGCCGCGCCGGTGCCGGCCTCGGCCGACGACGCCCCGTCCCGCCGTCTCCTGGACTCCTCCTACCAGCGGGAGTTGGCGCAGGCCCGGCTGCGGCACCAACGCGATCTGCGCGAGTGGCGCACCCGCCGGGCCGAGAGCCTCACCCCCGAGCTCCAGGCCGCCCGCCGGGCGCACGAGGAGGCCGAGCAGTCGCGGGCCAGGGCCGTCCAGGAGTACAACCAGAGCCTGGAGGAGTGCCGGCGCGCCTACCGCAAGGCCGAGCCGGCCGCCGTCGAGTCGCTGCTCGAACGGGCCCTGGCCGCTGCCGAGGTGGCCACCCAGGATCTGCCGGCGCCGTGCCGGGCGCTGTACCGGCCGCTGACCCGTACCGCCGTCCTCGATCTCGACCTGCCCTCGCCCGACGTCGTCCCCTCGCTCTCCGGGTACCGGCTCGCGCCCGACGGCTCCGTCGACCCGGTGCCGCGGCCGCCCTCCGAGCGGTCCTCGGACTACCTGCGGCTGGCCGCCCGGCTCGCCCTGCGCGCGCTGCAGGCGGCCGACGCGGTCGACACCGAGGAGATCCTCGCCGGTGCCGTCCTCAACGGCTGGCTGCGCCGTCCGGGCATGGAGCCGGTCTGCCTGCTCAGCGTGGACGCGGATCGTGACGCGCTGGCGCGCACCCGGCTGCTGCCCGCCGCCCCGGACGGCCGCAGCGGTCGCAAGGGCCACGACGGCCGCGTCGGGCCGAGGATTCCCGGTCAGCGCGTCCCCGGGTGGCGCGCGGACGGCGATCCGCGCACCGGCCCGAGCGGGCCGGGCGGGCCGGGCGAGCAATGGACGGACGCGGCAGGGGCCGAGGAGCCCGGGGACGGCGTCTACGTCGACGCGGAGCGGGACGAGGCCCTGGTCAGGCTGCGGGAGCTGGCGGCGGTGGTGACCCCCGACCCGTACGGTCCGGTGCCGGTGGAGCCGAACGGCACCGTCGGGGCCGCGGTGCCGTCCGCCGCCGAGCTGTCGCCGAACGAGTTCTCCGTGCTGGTCAGGGAACTGCTGACCCGCGGCGGCCTCGGCGCGTGGAGTGTGCGGCTGCGCGGGCCGGCCGGGCTGGTCGCCACGGCCGAGGGCGGGCGGGGCAGCGCCCTGCCCGGCCGCTGGGTGGTGTGGGCGTCCCGCGGTGCCGAGCCGGTCGCGGCGGACGAGCTGCGCACCCTCGCCGAGGCCGTCCGGGAGGAGGGCGCCGAGCGCGGGCTCAGGCTCACCACCGGGCGGTTCGCCGAGGCGGCGCTCGACCTTGCCGCGGAGGAGGCGTTCCACCGGATCCACCTGGTCGACGGGGCAGGTGTGCAGGAGCTCTCCCGGACGCACCTGGGCCTGCCACTGGCCACCGGTAGCTAGCCCGCTCCCCGATCGCCCGATCATGCTGTCCGGACCCTGCGGGCGCCCGGCGGGCGGAGCCCTGTCAGGCTGGGGGCATGGGTTTCGGCTTCATGGACAGGTGGCGGGCCAGGTACGGCCACCGCCGGCACGGCCGTCCGGAGCAGCCGGACGAGGCGATGATGGCCGAACTGTTCGCCGAGTGCGGTCTGCTGCGCGAGCTCGCCGGTTCGGCGGGCGTCCGGCTCGACGACGGGGTGTCGTCGCTGACCGCCCTGGACCAGCTGCTGCCGCGCTGGCGTGACGATCCGGAGGTCTCGGAGTGGTTGGGCAACGATGCGGGGCTCTACCTGGGGACGGTGCTGCACCGCACCGTCCCGGGCGCGGCCTGGCGACTGGACGAGAAGGAGCGCCCGCTGCTGGTCCTGCCGAACGGATACGAGCTGGACGTCACGGCGGTCGGGCACGGCTGGGCGGACGAGGGCTCCCCGCAGCTGGCCACGGCCTATCTGACGGCGACCGACGGGTGAACCGGCCCTCCTCCGGCACCCGCGAAGCCGCCGCCGCGCAGCGCTTCGCCGCGCACCGCTTCACCGCACACCCGTCCGCCGCCGCCCGCGGGGCCGGGGCCGCCCGATGACCGCGATCCTGGTCGCCGCCGGGGCGTTCCTGATGACGCTGGTGGGCGGCTGGGTCGCCCAGCGCACCGGCGACCGCCGCCACCTGGTCCTCGGGTTCGCGGCCGGACTGATGCTCGGCGTGGTCTCCTTCGACCTGCTGCCGGAGGCGGTCCGGGCCGCGCCGGGTGAGGTGAACGGCGTGCCGCAGGCGCTGTTGATGTTCGCCGCGGGGTTCCTGACCATCCACATCATCGAGCGCGCCGTCGCGATCCACCGCAGCCACGAGGCCGAGTACGCCGCCCATACCCACGGCCGCGGCCACCAGGGCCACGCGGGGCACGGGCACGGCCACAGCCACGGCGACCCCGCCCGGCAGGGCATCGGGCTGACCGCCGCCGGGGCGCTGGTCGGCCACAGCCTGATGGACGGTTTCGCGATCGGTGCGGCCTTCCAGGCCGGGAGCACGGTCGGCACGGTGGTCGCGATCGCGGTGGTCGCCCACGACTTCGCGGACGGCTTCAACACCTACACGATCACCCGGATGTACGGGAACGACCGGCGGCGGGCCCTCGGGCTGCTCGCCGCCGATGCGGTGGCACCGGTGACCGGCGCGGCGATCACTCTGCTGTTCACCATCCCGGAGCAGGTGCTGGGCCTGTACCTGGGGTTCTTCGCGGGCTTCCTGCTCTACCTCGCGACCTCGGACATCCTGCCGGAGGCGCACAGCCCGCACCCGTCGCGGACGACCCTGCTCTGCACCCTGCTCGGGGTCGGCTTCATGTGGCTGGTGATCGGCCTGGCCGATTGACCGTGCCCGCCGACGCCCCGGTCATCACCCATCACCCGCGCCCGCCGGTGCCCCGGCCACCCGCGCCCCGCAGGGTCACCGGCCACCCGCGGGCGCCCGGCCCGGCGAGATCGCGTTCCACTGCTCCTGCATCGCGTGCAGTGCCTCGGTGATGGCCGGGCGCCGCGAGGCCTGGGTCCGCCAGAGCGCGTAGACCCGCCGGGTGGGCTCGGGGACGACCGGCCTGGCCGCGACGCCGGGCGGCAGCGGCCCGCGGCCCAGCCGGGGCACCAGGCCCAGCCCGAGCCCGGCCGCGATCAGGGCGATCTGGGTCTCGAACTCGCCGACCTGGTAGAGGACGTCCGGCTCCTCGCCGGCCTCCCGCAGGGTGCCGACCAGCCAGTCGTGGCAGATGTTCCCCGGCGGGACGCTGATCCAGCGCTGCCCGAGCAGCCGGGCCACCGGGACGGCGTCGAGCTCGGCGAGCGGGCTGTCGGCGGGCACCAGAAGGTCCACCGGATCGAGGCCGAGATCCAGCCGGGACAGCCCCTCCTGGACGGGGAGCGGCACGGTCGGCCAGTCCTGGACGACGGCGAGGTCGACCTCGCCGCGGGCGACCAGCTCGGCCGCCGCGTACGGGTCGGCCTCCAGCAGCCGGACGTCCAGGTCGGGGCAGGTCGCCCGGAGGCCGGCCAGGACGCCGGGCAGCAGGCCGCGCGCGCCGGTGGCGAAGGAGGCGATGAGCAGCCGCCCGACCGCCTGCCCGCGGCGCTCCTCCAGGGTGACCTCGGCCTGCTCGACCAGGGCCAGCAGCTGCTGGGCCGTGTCGGCGAGGCGGACGGCGGCGTCGGTCAGCACGACGCCGCGGCCCTGCCGTTCCAGCAGCACGGTGCGGGTCTCCCGCTCCAGCTTCGTGATCTGCTGGGAGACCGCCGAGGGGGTGAAGCCGAGGGCGGCGGCGGCTCCGCCCACCGAACCGTGTACCGCCACCGCGTGCAGGGCGCGCAGCCTGCCGAGATCCAACATGCCCCGATGCTAAAGCACTGCTGAACGGTTCGGTTCAGAATTCATCGCTGGTGCTACACACTCATGGACCGGCAAGCTCGGCTCATGCCAGCCACCACACCGCTCGCCCCGGCCGGTCGGACCTTGGGCCCGGGCTCCCGTCCCGTCGGCCCCGCCGCCATGAGCTCCCGTCACATCGCCCTCGCCGTCCTGGTCGCCGCCGTCTGGGGCCTCAACTTCGTCCTCATCGACGTCGGCCTGGAGAACTTCCCGCCGCTGCTGTTCTGCGCCCTGCGGTTCGCCGTCGTCGCGGTGCCCGCGATCTTCCTGGTCGGGCCGCCCCGGGTCGCCTGGCGCTGGGTGGTCGCCGTCGGCTGCACGCTCGGGGTCGCGAAGTTCGGGCTGCTCTTCCTGGGGATGCACGCCGGGATGCCGGCCGGGCTCTCCTCGCTCGTCCTGCAGAGCCAGGCGGTGTTCACGGCCGTGTTCGCCGCGGCGCTGCTGCGCGAGCGGCCCGGCCGCCGCCGGGTGGCCGGGCTCTGCGTCGCCTGCGCGGGCATTGCGGTGGCCGCGGTGGACCACGGGCTCGGCGGTCCGGTCGGCGCCTTCGCGCTGGTGATCGCGGCGGCCGTGCTCTGGGGACTGTCGAACGTGCTGACCCGCCGGGCGGCCCCGCCGGACGCCCTGCGCTGGATGGTCTGGGTGAGCGCCGTGCCGCCGCTCCCGCTGCTCGCGCTGTCGCTGCTGGTCGAGGGCCCGTCGGCGGACCTGCGGGCACTCGCCGGGATCGGTGCCGCCGGGGTCGGTGCGATCGCCTACGTCGGCCTGGTCTCGACCCTGTTCGGCTTCGTCGCGTGGAGCTTCCTGCTGCGCAGCTACGACGCCTCGGCGGTCGCGCCCTACTCGCTGCTGGTGCCGGTCTTCGGGATGTCCTCGTCGTGGCTGCTGCTGGGCGAGCGGTTCAGCCCGCTCGCCGCGGCCGCCGCGGTGCTGGTGATCGCGGGGATCGGCCTCACGGCGCTGCGGCCGGGGGCGCTGCGCTCGGCGGCGCTGCGGCTGCGTCCTCGTACGCCTCCTCGGCCGTCCGCAGTGCCTGCAGCAGCGCAGCCTGGTCGGACGAACTGAGCGGGCCGAAGTAGGCCTGGGCGATCTCGTGGCGGACCTGGCCGATCCGTTCGAGGGCGGCGTGCCCGGCCTCGGTGAGCACCACCCGGACGGCCCGGCGGTCGACCGGGTCCGGGGTCCGGGCGACCAGCCCGGCCTCCTCCAGGGCGTCGACCACGGTCGTCGCCGAGCGGGGGGCGATGTGGAGCCGGTCGGCGAGCTCGCTGAGCCGCATCGAGGCGTCGTCGCAGCCCCGGCCCCCGCGGCGATCGTGCCCGGGCGGCTCGTCGTGGTGGTGCGGGTGGTCGCCGGTGCCGGGCCGGCCGCCGAGGTGGGCGAGCGTGCGCAGGGCGCGGGCCTGGGCGGGAGTGATGCCGAGCGGCTCCAGGCGTCGCATGGTCTGCCGCCGGATCCGCTTCATCGCCCGGGTCAGCGCGTCGGCGAGCTCCGCGGCGGTGTCGGCGGTCGGCGGGGTGGTCATCGCGGGCTCCGGGTTCGGGCGGGCTCCGGCGCGGGCCGGGGGAGTGGGGCCCAGGGTATCGGGGCGGCGCGATCGCGGTTCGATAACTCGTTGAGTAAAGCTCACTATTCGGGATAGCGTCGGATCCGGCAGCCGGTTCCGCACGTCCGTGCGGGCGCCGGTCCGGCGTTCCCGCGTGTCCCCGGGCGCCTCGTACGCCCCCGCGCAGTCCTGCGCCATCGCGTTCCCATGCTCTCCCGCTTCCCCGGAGGTCCCATGTCCCGCTCCGAAGCCCGTGTCGCCACCGACCGCCCCGGCCGCTACGGCAAGCAGCTCGCCGCCCACCTCGGGCGCCGGGTGCAGGCCGAGTGGTCGGAGGAGGCCGGCCGCGGCTCGGTCGCCTTCTCGTACGGCACCGCGGCGCTCGTCGCCGAGCCCGGTGCCCTGCTGCTCTCGGTCGAGGGCGATGCCGACCGGCTCCCCGACCTGGAGGATGTCGTCGGCCGCCACCTGGTGCGCTTCGGCACCCGTGACGAGCTGGTGGTCGAGTGGCGGCGCGACACCGGCGAGCCCGGTCTCGTCCACCGCCACCAGGAGCCGGACGCCGAGCAGTCGCACACCGAGCAGTCGCAGGCCGGACAGTCGCACGGCGAGTAGCCGTACCCCGATCGGCCCGATCGGCCCGATCGACCGGCGGCCGGGCCTTCAGTCCCGGCCGTCAGACCCGGCCTTCAGTCCCGGCCGTCGGGTGCCGGCGCCGACCGGTCCGCACCGTCAGCCCGGTCCGCCTCCCGGGCCCGTCCCCGCCGCAGCCACCGCTCCAGGGTCCACAGCAGCAGTCCGGCCAGGCACCAGCTCGCCACCACGTCGAGCAGCCAGTGGTAGTCGGACCACACCAGGCCGAGGCCGACGCTCGCGCAGAGCAGCCAGGTCGCCCCGTACAGCCGGGCGCGCCCGGCCGCGGCCAGGGTGCCGCCGAGCAGCAGCGCCGCGGTGCCGTACGCGATCGAGGAGGTCGCGGTGTGCCCCGAGGGGTACCAGCCCCACTGGTCGGGCCCCAGCGGCGTCCCGTACGGGCCGGGCCGGGCGAACCACGCCTTGGCGGGCACCACCAGCAGCGGGATCAGCAGGGCCGCCACGGCCGCGGTCGGCAGCGGCAGCCACCAGCGGTCGGCGCCGGACTCCCGCTCCCGCCGTGCGGCGAGACCCGCGGCGAGCAGCAGGACCGGTACGGCCGGGATGCCGCCGCCCAGGTCGGACAGGAAGGCGCCGAGGTGGTTCAGCAAGGTGCTGTGCAGCACGTGGTGCAGCTCGCGGACGGTGTTGCGGGTGCCCGTGTCCAGCGCCAGCAGCGGACCGTCGACGGCGACCTGCCAGGAGACCAGGGCCAGCACCACGGCGAGCACCGCCGGCACGGCCGCATGCTGAAGCCGCCCCGGAGCAGGGGGGAGAGCTCCGGGGCGGCCGAGGTGATCGCCGCTCCGCAAGGCCCGGGGGGTATGGGCCGGACGGTCGGTCGATCGGTCTGGAGGTTCGGACGCCCATGCCCGGGCGGCCGACGTCGCAATGGGTTGCGGCTCGCTGTCCATCTGTCATGACAGTACGTCAAAGGGTTTGTGGCGCAGTGCGGCTCGCGCCGTTTCGCACAGCATCTTCACCAGCGGGAGGGCAACCTCCACGTCGGCCCGGGAGTCTCCCGACGTCCGTCACCGGCCGTTCGCGGACTCACCGCCGACCGCCGACCGCCGACCGCCGACCGCCGACCACCGGCCGCGGACCGCCGCCCCGGGCGCAGACGGCGGGCGGAGAC
>NZ_JBHWBW010000145.1:0-16608 GCF_042735675.1 Kitasatospora sp. NPDC059571 | reverse complement strand
GGGTGATCCGGCGCCCCCTCCCGTCCGCCGCTCAGCGCAGCAGGCCCGCGTCCATGCCCGAGGACTCGGCGGGCAGCGCCACCAGCCCCAGCTCGGCCGGCGAGGCCAGCAGCCGGTGCGCCGGCAGCACCCGGACGGTGTACCCGAACGGGCCCGTGCGGGAGAGCTCCAGCGAGCCCTCGTAGCGGTGCCGCCCGGTCAGGTCGGCCCCGCCGGCGGGCTTGAGGGCGAGCACGGCCGCGTCCGAGATGCGGTCGGCCTCGTCGACCCGCCCGGCCACCACCTGGACCTCGACGTCGGCCGGCTCCAGCGCGCCGAGCGAGACCTGCACCCGCAGCTCCAGCGCGCTGCCCAGCTCCTGCGCGTCGCCGGGTGCGTCGGCCTCGACGTGCTCCACCCTGACGCCCGGCCAGGCCGCGCCGACCCTGGCCTTCCACGCGGCGAGTTCGCGCGCCCCCGCGTGGCCGGTGCCGCCGGACTCCGCCGCGGCGAGCTCGCGCTGGGCGGTGGCCGCCGGAGCGTACAGCCGCTCGACGTACTCACGGACCATCCGGCCGGCCAGCACCTTCGGGCCGAGGGTGACCAGGGTGTGCCGGACCATCGCGATCCAGTGGTGCGGCAGCCCGTCCGCGCCCCGGTCGTAGAAGCGGGCGGCGACCTGGTGCTCGATCAGGTCGTACAGCGCCGCCGCCTCCAGGTCGTCGCGCCGCTCGGCCTCCGGGCTGTCCGGGTCCAGCCGCTCGGGGCCCGAGCCGTCCGCGGTGGGGATCGCCCAGCCGTTGCGGCCGTCGTACCACTCGTCCCACCAGCCGTCCAGGATGGACAGGTTGAGGCAGCCGTTGAGCGCGGCCTTCATCCCGGAGGTGCCGCAGGCCTCCAGCGGGCGGAGCGGGTTGTTCAGCCAGACGTCGCAGCCCGGGTAGAGGTGCTTGGCCATGGCCATGTCGTAGTCGGGCAGGAAGACGATCCGGTGGCGGACGGCCGGATCGTCGGCGAACGCGACCAGCTGCTGGATCAGCCGCTTGCCGCCGTCGTCGGCCGGGTGGGCCTTGCCGGCCACCACGATCTGCACCGGCCGCTCGGGGTGGAGCAGCAGGGCCCGCAGCCGGGCCGGGTCGCGCAGCATCAGGGTGAGCCGCTTGTACGAGGGGACGCGGCGGGCGAAGCCGATGGTCAGCACGTCCGGGTCGAGCACCGAGGAGACCCAGCCGAGTTCGGCCTCGCCGGCGCCGCGCTGGCGCCAGGAGGCGTGCAGCCGGCGGCGGGCCTCCTCCGCGAGCTGGGCCCGCAGGGCGCGGCGCAGCTCCCAGATCCGGTCGTCGCCGATCCGCTCCAGGCCCGTCCAGCGCTTCTCCTCGCCGGTGGTGATGGCGGCCTCGGCGGCGTCGCTGCCGAGCAGGGCGGCGCCGAGGCGGACGACCGCGGGGTCGATCCAGGTGGGGGCGTGGACGCCGTTGGTGATCGAGGTGATCGGCACCTCGGCGGCGTCGAAACCGGGCCACAGGCCGTTGAACATCGACCGGCTGACCGCGCCGTGCAGGGTGGAGACGCCGTTGGCGCGCTGGGCCAGGCGCAGGCCCATGGCGGCCATGTTGAACAGCTTGGGGTCGCCGTCCTGCCAGGTCTCGGCGCCGAGGGCGAGCACCCGCTCGACGGGGACGCCCGCCAGCGCCGCGTCACCGCCGAAGTGGCGGGCGACCAGGTCGCGGTCGAAGCGGTCGATGCCGGCCGGCACCGGGGTGTGCGTGGTGAAGACGGTGCCCGCCCGGACGGCCTCCAGCGCGGCGGCGAAGTCCAGGCCCTGCCCATGCTGTTCGACCGGGGCGACCAGTTCGCGGATCCGCTCGACGCCGAGGAAGCCGGCGTGGCCCTCGTTGGTGTGGAAGACCTCCGGTGCGCGGTGCCCGGTGAGCCGGCAGTAGGTGCGCACCGCGCGGACGCCGCCGATGCCCAGAAGCATCTCCTGGAGCAGCCGGTGCTCGCTGCCGCCGCCGTAGAGGCGGTCGGTGACGTCGCGGTCGGCCGGGGTGTTGGCCTCGATGTCGGAGTCGAGCAGCAGCAGCGGGACGCGGCCGACCTGGGCCTTCCAGATGTGGGCGCCCAGCGTGCGGCCGGCCGGCAGCGCGAGGTCGATCCGGCAGGGCGTGCCGTCGGCCTCCCGGAGCAGGCTGACGGCGAGTTCGTCCGGGTCGAGCAGCGGGTAGCGCTCCTGCTGCCAGCCGTCCCGGTCGAGGGACTGGCGGAAGTACCCGTGCCGGTAGAAGAGGCCGACGCCGATGATCGGCACGCCGAGGTCGCTGGCGGCCTTGAGGTGGTCGCCCGCCAGGATGCCGAGGCCGCCGGAGTACTGGGGCAGCGCGGCGGCGATGCCGTACTCGGGCGAGAAGTAGGCGATCGCCTCGGGCAGCGGGCTGCTGCCGTCGCCGACCGGGGGCGCGGACTGGTACCAGCGCGGGCCGGCGAGGTAGTCGCGCAGGTCGTCGTGGAGGTCGCCGAGCCGGCGCAGGAAGCGGCGGTCGGCGGCGAGCGCCGCGAGGCGGGTGGCCGGAACCTCGCCGAGCAGCCGGACGGGATCCTCGCCGACCGCCGCCCAGACCTCCGGGTCGACGGAGCGGAACAGCTCCCTCGTCTCCGGGTGCCAGGACCAGCGGAGGTTGAGCGCGAGCTCGTGCAGCGGCTGGAGTTGTTCGGGCAGGACGGTGCGGACGGTGAATCTGCGGATTGCCTTCACGCCGTGAAGCCTAGGGCCTCGGGGCCCCGCGAATGCGCGTCAACTGTCGTATTGCGCACCCGTTCGGACCATTGATGAGATCGCAATCGGCGCAGTGTCGCGAGCCGGGGGCGCATACGGCGCACATGGCGGGAAAGGCGTGCTCCTGGCGCGTGAATATCCCGCTACGGCTGCGTTTCCACTGGCTGATATGCCTCTGCATACCGTCCGAAATCACGCGATTACCCGCCCGTAGGTCTTGCCCGTGGTGCGAGGATGCAGAAAGGTCGTTGGTGCGGCAGGGAGTGCGAGCCGGATGGCGCCCCCTGCTGTTCCATGTCCGGAACATGCCCCGTTGACGAACCCTCACCCCCGTAGCCCATTCGGCCGCTACCCCTGCCCGTCGGCGTGTCCTCGTGCCTCACTCGGTCGTTTTTCGGGTGGGTCGGGGCGTTCCGGGGCGCGTCCTGCAGGTCGCGCGCCGGGACGCGCGCATCCTGGTGGGGCGGCCGCGGCGCCGGGCCGGCGGTCGGGTCGCCGGGCCCGCCGACACGGGCACGTTCCGGTCGTCCGTCCTGGCTCACCCACCACCTCCCCGGTACTCCCCCCGCCACCGCAGCGGCCGGCGGGAGCTGCCGCCGACCTCGGGCAGGAGTTTGGCATGCACGGCGACACGCGGGACCAGTCCACCTCACTGACGGACCAACCCGGCGCACCGTCGACCGCGGAGCCGCCGCTGCCGGCCCCGCGCGCCGAGCGGGCCACCCCCCGGAAGAGCACTCCCCGGAAGACCACCGCCACCAAGACCACCGCCACCAGGAGCACCACCGCCAAGACCGCCGCGGCCGGGACCGCCGCGGCCAGGAGCACCGCCACCAAGACCGCCGCGAAGAAGACCGCCGCCAAGAAGACCACCGCACGCAAGAGCACCAGCCGCAAGAGCACAGAGAGCGACACCGTGATCGGCCGCATCCCCGTCCTGGACGTCAGCCCGCTCGTCGACTCCGGGCGGCGCCCGGCCAAGGCGGTGGTGGGCGAGAGCTTCCCCGTGACCGCCACGGTGTTCCGCGAGGGCCACGACGCGGTCGGCGCCAACGTCGTGCTGCGCGACCCGCGGGGCCGCAGCGGGCCGTGGACCCCGATGCGCGAGCTGGCGCCCGGCACCGACCGCTGGGGCGCGCAGGTCACGCCCACCGCGCCCGGCCGCTGGTCCTACCTGGTCGAGGCGTGGAGCGACCCGGTGGCCACCTGGCGGCGGACGGCGGCCGTGAAGCTCCCGGCCGGCATCGACACCGCGCTGGTGCTGGAGGAGGGCGCCCAGCTGCTGGAGCGGGCCGCGAACGGGGTGCCGAAGAAGGACGGCCGGGCGCACGTGCTCGCCGCGGTGGACGCGCTGCGCGACGCGGGCCTGCCCCCGCTCAGCCGGTACGCGGCCGCACTGGCCCCCGAGGTGCTGACCCTGCTGGAGCGCTACCCGCTGCGCGAGCTGGTCAGCGCCTCCCGCCCGCTGCCGCTCCAGGTGGACCGTCAGCGGGCCCTGTACGGCGCCTGGTACGAGTTCTTCCCGCGCTCCGAGGGCGCGGTGATCGACCCGTCCGGGGTGCAGCCGCCGGTCTCCGGGACGCTGCGCACCGCCGCCGAGCGGCTGCCGGCGGTCGCCGCGATGGGCTTCGACGTGGTCTATCTGCCGCCGGTGCACCCGATCGGCCGGGCCTTCCGCAAGGGGCCGGACAACAGCCTGACGGCCGGTCCGCACGACGTCGGCTCACCGTGGGCGATCGGCTCGCCGGAGGGCGGGCACGACGCGGTCCACCCGGACCTCGGCACCATCGAGGACTTCGACCACTTCGTCGCCGAGGCCACCGCGCTCAACCTGGAGGTGGCGCTGGACTTCGCGCTCCAGTGCTCGCCGGACCACCCCTGGGTCAACAAGCACCCCGAGTGGTTCACCCACCGCACCGACGGCACCATCGCGTACGCCGAGAACCCGCCGAAGAAGTACCAGGACATCTACCCGATCAACTTCGACCAGGACTTCGACGGCCTGGTCAAGGAGACCATCCGGATCCTGCGGTTCTGGATGTCCCACGGGGTGCGGATCTTCCGGGTCGACAACCCGCACACCAAGCCGGTCTCCTTCTGGGAGAAGGTGCTGGCCGACATCGCCCGCACCGACCCGGACGTGATCTTCCTGGCCGAGGCGTTCACCCGCCCGGCGATGATGCACACCCTCGGGAAGATCGGCTTCCACCAGTCGTACACCTACTTCACCTGGCGGACGGAGAAGCAGGAGCTCACCGAGTACCTCACCGAGCTCAGCGGCGACGCGGCGGCGTACATGCGGCCGAACTTCTTCGCCAACACCCCCGACATCCTGCACGAGTACCTGCAGCACGGCGGCCGGGCCGCCTTCGCCGTGCGCGCCGTGCTGGCCGCCACGCTGGCGCCCAGTTACGGCATCTACGCCGGGTACGAGCACGCCGAGAACGAGCCCGCCCACCCCGGCTCGGAGGAGTACCTGCACTCCGAGAAGTACGAGCTGCGGCCGCGCGACTGGACCCGCCAGGACACCCTCGCGCCGCTGCTGACCGCGCTCAACCGGCTGCGCCGCCGCCACCCCGCCCTCCAGCAGCTGCGGAACCTGCGCTTCCACGAGACCGACAACGACCAGGTCATCGCGTACTCGAAGCGCGCGATCAGTGAGGACGGCATCGAGGACCACGTGATCACGGTGGTGAACCTGGACCCGCACCACGTCCAGGAGGCCACCGTGACGCTCGACGGCACGGGCCCGGTGACGGTGCACGACGAGCTCACCGGCGCCACTTACGAGTGGGCCCGGCACAACTACGTCCGGCTCGACCCCTCGGCCGAGCCGGCCCACCTCCTCACCGTCCGGAGGCACCCTCAGTGACAGTCAACGAGCCCGTTCCCGACACCTTCGCCGACACGCCGGCGCGCGACCGCGACCCCGAGTGGTTCAAACGCGCGGTCTTCTACGAGGTCCTGGTGCGTTCCTTCCAGGACAGCAACGGCGACGGCGTGGGTGACCTCAAGGGGCTCACCTCGAAGCTCGACTACCTGCAGTGGCTGGGGGTGGACTGCCTCTGGCTGCCGCCCTTCTTCGCCTCGCCGCTGCGGGACGGCGGGTACGACGTGGCCGACTACAAGTCGGTGCTCCCGGAGTTCGGCGACCTCGCCGACTTCGTGGAGTTCGTGGACGCCGCCCACCTGCGCGGGATGCGGGTGATCATCGACTTCGTGGTCAACCACACCAGCGACCAGCACCCGTGGTTCCAGGCCTCGCGGAGCGATCCCGAGGGGCCGTACGGCGACTTCTACATGTGGGCCGACGACGACAAGCAGTACCCGGACGCCCGGATCATCTTCGTCGACACCGAGACCTCCAACTGGACGTACGACCCGGTGCGCAAGCAGTACTTCTGGCACCGGTTCTTCTCCCACCAGCCCGACCTCAACTACGACAACCCCCGGGTCCAGGAGGAGGTGATCGCGGCCCTGCGGTTCTGGCTGGACCTGGGCATCGACGGGTTCCGGCTGGACGCGGTCCCCTACCTGTACGCCCGGGAGGGCACGAACTGCGAGAACCTGCCGGAGACCCACGAGTTCCTCAAGCGGCTGCGCAAGGAGATCGACGCGGACTACCCGGACACCGTGCTGCTGGCGGAGGCCAACCAGTGGCCGGAGGACGTGGTCGACTACTTCGGGGACTTCGCCTCCGGCGGCGACGAGTGCCACATGGCGTTCCACTTCCCGGTGATGCCGCGGATCTTCATGGCGGTGCGGCGGGAGTCGCGCTACCCGGTCTCCGAGATCCTCGCCAAGACCCCGGCGATCCCCGGCGGCTGTCAGTGGGGCATCTTCCTGCGCAACCACGACGAGCTGACCCTGGAGATGGTCACCGACGAGGAGCGCGACTACATGTACGCGGAGTACGCGAAGGACCCGCGGATGCGGGCCAACGTGGGCATCCGCCGCCGGCTCGCGCCGCTGCTGGAGAACGACCGCAACCAGATCGAGCTCTTCACCGCCCTGCTGCTCTCGCTGCCCGGCTCGCCGGTGCTCTACTACGGCGACGAGATCGGCATGGGCGACAACATCTGGCTCGGCGACCGGGACGGCGTGCGCACCCCGATGCAGTGGACGCCGGACCGCAACGCGGGTTTCTCCTCCGCCGACCCGGGCAGGCTCAGTCTGCCGCCCATCATGGATCCGGTGTACGGCTTTCAGGTGACCAACGTCGAAGCGCAGCAGAGCAGTTCGAGCTCCCTGCTGCACTGGACGCGTCGCATGATCGAGATCCGCAAGCTCAATCCGGCGTTCGGCCTCGGCAGCTACACCGAACTGCCCTCCAGCAACCCCGCAGTGCTGGCCTTCGTGCGCGAGCACGAGGGAGACCTGGTCATGTGCGTGAACAACTTCTCGCGGTTCGCGCAGCCGACCGAACTGGACCTGCGGAGGTACGGGGGGCGGTACCCCGTCGAGCTGATCGGCGGCGTCCGCTTCCCCTCCATCGGGGAGTGGCCCTACCTGCTCACCCTCGCCGGGCACGGCTTCTACTGGTTCCAGCTCAGGAAGCCCGGAATCAAGTAGCGGCGCCCCGTCCCGGCCCGAAGTAACGATCCACCAGGTCCCGGGCCGACCGCCCTCCGGGGCGTGGGACACACGCCCCGCGCCCCGGAGGGTCTTCGCACCACCGCGTACGGAGAACAGCCCAACGGCCACCCACACGAAGGCGTGACACTCGAGCCCGTCTCGCGTGCCTCCGCCGCCGCGCCGCCGAAATCCGGAAGACTGACAGGCCCGGTCACGACCCGTCGGGCAGCCGGCCCGCCTTCCGGGGAAAGGGAGTCATGTCCGAAACCTCCCGTTCTCAAGCCCACGCGCACCGCGACCTACCCGACGGCGCCCCCGGGCCCGTCGGGATGCGCGGTACCGCGGGCCGGAGAACCACCGCGGGGGTCAGCGAGCTCGTGGGCGCCGCCCTGCCGTTGATCGCCGACTGGCTCCCCACCCAGCGCTGGTACGCCGGCAAGGGGCGGGCCATCACCGGCCTGACCCCGGTGGTCGGCACCCCGCTCCAGGTCGGCGACCCCACCCTGCTGCACCTGCTGCTGCGGGTCGAGCACGGCACCGGCGCGGCCGCGCAGGGAGACATCTACCAGCTGCTGCTCGGGATCCGCTCGCAGGAGCCGTCCGGGATCGGCCCGGCCGCCGTGCTCGGCCGGCTCGCCGGCGGCGGGGCGCACGACGGCGCGATGCTCTACGACGCGGTCCACGACCCCGAGCTCACGGGGCGCCTGCTGGAGCACCTGGCCACCGGCGACCGGTTCGGCGCGCTCTCCTTCCGGCGCACCCCGGGCCCCGGCCTGCCCGGCAACCTGCCCGGCCGGGCCTCCACCGCCGAGCAGTCCAACAGCTCGGTGATCTACGGGACGTCCTTCATCCTCAAGCTGTTCCGGCGGATCTCCCCCGGCACCAACCCGGACCTGGAGCTGTCGCTGGCGCTCTCCCGGGCCGGCTCCACCCGCATCCCGCGGGTCGCCGCCTGGTTCGAGTCCCGGCTGGAGCGCTCGGAACCGGCCACCCTCGGCCTGCTCCAGCGCTACCTGCCGGACGCCGAGGACGGCTGGGAGCTGGCGCTCGACCAGGTCGCCCGGCTCAAGGGCGACCCCTCCCCCGGCAACTTCGCCATCGAGGCGCACCGGCTCGGCCGGGCCACCGCCGAGGTGCACCGGGTGCTGGCACGGTCGATGCCCACCGCCCGGCTCGACAGGGCCGAGACCGGACGCCTCGCCGGTGCCATGACCGACCGGCTGGACAGCGCGGTGGCCGCCGTTCCGGGCCTGTTGCGCTACCGCTCCGCGCTGCGGACGGCCTTCCAGCAGCTCACCGCGGACCACCTGGAGGGCCTGCCGGTCCAGCGGATCCACGGCGACCTGCACCTCGGCCAGGCCATGCGCACCCCGCAGGGGTGGGTGCTGCTGGACTTCGAGGGCGAGCCGGCCAAGCCGCTGGCCGAGCGCCGGCTGCCGCAGCCGGCGCTGCGCGACGTCGCCGCGATGCTGCGCTCCTTCGACTACGCCGCCGCCCACCTGCTGGCCGGCGCCCCCGGTCCGGACCCGGAGCTGGCCCACCTGGCGAACGCCTGGGCGGCCCGCAACCGGGCCGCCTACTGCGCCGGCTACACCGCCGGCGGGGGCATGGACCCGGCCGGCGCACCCGAGCTGCTGCGCGCCCTGGAGATCGACAAGGCGGTGTACGAGGTCGTGTACGAGGCCCGCCACCGCCCGAGCTGGCTGCCGATCCCACTGGCCGCCATCAACCGCCTGGCCCTGACCGTCTGACACACCCGACCGCAGGAGGATCCGACGTGACCCCGCTCGGCCCCAAGTCCGACCGCTCCACCCAGGCTCTGCCCGCCACCTTCCGGCCGGGTTCGCCGGCCGCCGGTGCCAAGGGCCGGGCGGCCCGGCGGCGCGGGCCGGCGGCGCCGACGCAGGACGGGCAGTCACCGTCGGCCCCCCTGCGGCTGCCCGAGGCCCCGCTGCCGCCCGCCGAGGTCGACCGCCTGGTCTCGGGCGAGCACCACGACCCGCACGCCCTGCTCGGCGCGCACGCCGTGCTGGAGGGCACCGCGATCCGGGTGCTGCGCCCGTTCGCGGAGCGGGTGGTGGTGGAGACCGACCTCGGGCCGGCGGAGCTCACCCACCAGCAGTCCGGTCTGTTCACCGGGCTGCTGGCGGGCCGGGAGTTCCCGCCGTACCGGCTGCGGGTGACCTACCCGGGCGGCGAGCCGCTGCTGCAGGAGGACGGCTACCGGGCCTCGCCCTCGCTGGGAGAGCTGGACCTGCATCTGATCTCCGAGGGCCGGCACGAACAGCTGTGGCGGGTGCTCGGCAGCCACCTGCGCGAGCTGGACGGGGTGGCCGGGGCGTCCTTCGCGGTCTGGGCGCCCAACGCGGTCGGCGTCCGGCTGGTCGGCGACTTCAACCACTGGGACGGCACCGGTCACCCGATGCGCTCGCTCGGCTCGTCGGGGATCTGGGAGCTGTTCGTCCCGGGCCTCGGCGAGGGCACCACCTACAAGTACGAGATCCGCACCCGGCAGGGCTGGGTGCTGCAAAAGGCCGACCCGCTGGCCCGGGCGGCCCAGTGCCCGCCCGAGACCGCCTCGGTGGTGACCGAGAGCAGGTACACCTGGGGCGACGGCGACTGGATGGCCCGGCGGGCGCAGAGCGTGCACCACCGCGCCCCGATGTCCGTCTACGAGCTGCACCTCGCCTCCTGGCGCCCGGACCTCGCCACGTACCGCGAGATCGCCGAGGTGCTGCCCGGCTACCTGGCCGGACTGGGCTTCACCCACGTGGAGTTCATGCCGGTGATGGAGCACCCGTTCGGCGGATCGTGGGGCTACCAGGTCAGCGGCTTCTACGCGCCGACCGCCCGGCTCGGCAGCCCCGACGACTTCCGGTACCTGGTCGACGCCCTGCACCGGGCCGGCATCGGCGTGATCGTCGACTGGGTGCCGGCGCACTTCCCCAAGGACGACTTCGCGCTGGCCGGGTTCGACGGGCAGCCGCTGTACGAGCCGGCCGACCCGCTGCGGGCCGAGCACCCCGACTGGGGGACGCTGGAGTTCGACTACGGGCGCACCGAGGTGCGCAACTTCCTGGTGGCCAACGCGGTCTACTGGTGCGAGGAGTTCCACGTCGACGGCCTGCGGGTGGACGCGGTCGCCTCCATGCTCTACCTCGACTACTCGCGCGAGGGCGGCGCCTGGTCGCCGAACGTCTTCGGCGGGCGGGAGAACCTCGACGCGGCCTCGTTCCTTCAGGAGATGAACGCAACGGTCTACCGCCGCTGCCCCGGGGTGGTCACCATCGCCGAGGAGTCGACCGCCTGGGACGGGGTGACCCGGCCGACCGACAGCGGCGGGCTGGGCTTCGGCCTGAAGTGGAACATGGGCTGGATGCACGACTCGCTGGTGTACATGTCCAAGGAGCCGGTGCACCGCAAGTACCACCACAACGAGATCACCTTCTCGATGGTGTACGCGTACTCGGAGAACTACGTGCTGCCGATCTCGCACGACGAGGTGGTGCACGGCAAGCAGGCGCTGGTCTCCAAGATGCCGGGCGACTGGTGGCAGCAGCGCGCCAACCACCGGGCGTACCTGGGCTTCATGTGGGCCCACCCGGGCAAGCAGCTGCTGTTCATGGGCCAGGAGTTCGCGCAGGGCGCCGAGTGGGACCACGAGCACGGCCCGCAGTGGTGGGTGCTCGGCGACGACTGGCCGGCCGCCGCCGACCACCGCGGCGTGCAGGCCCTGGTCGGCGACCTGAACCGCACCTACCGGGACACCCCCGCGCTGTGGGACCAGGACACCGTGCCGGAGGGCTTCCGCTGGCTGGACGGCGGGGCCGCCGACGACAACCTGCTCTCCTTCGTCCGGTTCGCCGCGGACGGCTCGCCGCTGGTGGCGCTCTGCAACTTCTCCCCGGTGGTGCGGCACGGCCACCGGGTCGGCCTGCCCCGGCTGGCCGGCGCCGACCAGCTGTGGGAGGAGGTGCTGAACACCGACGCCGAGCAGTACGGCGGCGCCGGCGTCGCCAACTCGCACCCGATCAAGGCCGAGGCCACCCCGTGGAACGGCCAGCCCCGCAGCGCCGAGCTGATCCTCCCCCCGCTCGCCACCCTCTGGCTCCGCCCGGCCTGATCGTTCTGTCGCCCGCTCGCCTCCGGGCGGGGCCACCCGCCCCCGCCTGCTCACGCCTTTGCCTCGGGTCCCCGTCACAACGGGGGCCCGGGGCGGAGCCGTTCTCTCGCGTGGGAACACCTGTGCCCAGGTAGGGTCGGAATGACCACTGCCTGGACGACGGGACGGAGACAGCCACGTGGCGCGCAGCGTGTACGTGACCGGGATCGACCGGGGCGACGGCCGGCAGGCCGTCGAGCTCGGGGTCATGGAACTGCTCACCCGCCAGCTGGACTCCGTCGGCGTGTTCCGCCCGCTGGTCCACGCGCAGTCCCCCGGTGAGCCGGGCTCCGACCACGTGGTCGAGCTGCTGCGGGCCCGCTACCGGCTCGACCTGCCCGCGTCGGCCGCGTACGGCCTGACCTACGAGGAGGCCGCGGCGCTGCAGGCCGCGCAGGGGCAGGACGAGCTGGTCTCCGCGCTGGTGGACCGCTTCCGCGCGGTGGAGCGCCGCTGCCAGGCGGTGCTGGTGCTGGGCACCGACTTCGCGGACACCAACATCCCGGACGAGCTGGCCTTCAACGCCCGGCTGGCCAACGAGTTCGGCGCCTGGGTGCTGCCGGTGGTCGGCGGGCAGAACGAGGACGACCGGGCGGTCGTCGCCGAGGTGCTCAGCGCCCACCGCGCGTACGCCGACCTCGGCTGCTCGACGCTCGCGCTGATCGCCAACCGGGTGTCCCCGGCGGTCAAGGAGCCGGTGCAGCGCTCGCTCGGCGAGAAGCTGCCGGTGCCGGCGTACGTGATCCCGGAGGAGCCGGCGCTGTCCGCACCGACGGTGGCGCAGCTGGTCGAGGCGACCGGGGCGGAGGTGCTGCTCGGCGACGCGGCGGGCCTGGCCCGGGACGTGCGTTCGTTCGTCTTCGGCGGTGCGATGCTGCCGACCTTCCTGACCGCGCTGACCGAGGGCGCGCTGGTGGTCACCCCGGGGGACCGGGCGGACCTGGTGATCGGCGCGCTGGCGGCGCACGCGGCCGGGGCGCCGCCGATCGCGGGGGTGCTGCTCACGCTCGGCCAGCACCCGGGGCCGAACGTCATGGCGCTGGCCGCCCGGCTCGCCCCGGGGACGCCGGTCGCGGTGGTGCCCGAGGGCAGCTGGCTGACCGCGGCGGCGCTGACCCACCTGGAGGGCCGGATCGGGCCGGACAGCCGGCGGAAGGCCGAGATCGCCCTCGGCCTGTTCGAACTCCACGTGGACACGGTCGAGTTGACCAAGCGGATCGAGCTGGTGCGGTCCGAGCGGGTGACCCCGATGATGTTCGAGCACGAGCTGCTGGAGCGGGCCCGCGCCGACCGCCGGCACATCGTGCTGCCGGAGGGCTCGGAGGAGCGGGTGCTGCGCGCGGCGGAGGTGCTGCTGCGCCGCAACATCTGCGACCTGACCCTGCTGGGCGAGCCGGAGGCGGTGCAGCGCCGGGCCGCGTCGCTCGGCATCGAGCTGCCGCTGTCCGCGGAGGAGGGCGCCGACCGGGTCCGGCTGCGGATCGTCGACCCGGCGACCAGCCCGCTGCGGGAGCGCTTCGCGGAGCTGTACGCGCAGCTGCGCGCCCACAAGGGCATGACGCTGGAGCGGGCCCTGGACGTGGTCGCCGACGTCTCGTACTTCGGCACGCTGATGGTCCAGGAGGGCATCGCGGACGGCATGGTCTCCGGTGCGGTGCACTCGACGGCGGCGACCATCCGGCCGGCCTTCGAGGTGATCAGGACGGCGCCCGGTGCGGCGATCGTCTCCTCGGTGTTCTTCATGTGCCTGGCCGACCGGGTCCTGGTCTACGGCGACTGCGCGGTCAACCCGGACCCGGACGCCCGGCAGCTGGCCGACATCGCGATCCAGTCCGCGGCGACCGCGGCGCAGTTCGGGGTGGAGCCGCGGGTGGCCATGCTCTCCTACTCGACCGGCACCTCCGGCTCGGGCGCGGACGTGGACAAGGTCCGGCAGGCGACCGAGCTCGTCCGGCAGGAGCGCCCCGACATCCTGGTCGAGGGCCCGATCCAGTACGACGCGGCGGTGGACTCCCTGGTCGCGGCGGCCAAGCTGCCGGGTTCGCCGGTGGCCGGCCGGGCCACCGTGCTGATCTTCCCGGACCTGAACACCGGCAACAACACCTACAAGGCGGTGCAGCGCTCGGCCGGGGCGGTGGCCGTCGGACCGGTGCTCCAGGGGCTGCGCAAGCCGGTCAACGACCTGTCGCGCGGCGCCCTGGTCGAGGACATCGTGAACACCGTGGCGATCACCGCCGTCCAGTCGCAGCGCGCCGCAGAAGGAGCCGGGAAGTGACCGAAGGGACTCTCGTCCTCGTCCTGAACGCGGGCTCGTCCTCCGTCAAGTACCAGCTGATCGACATGCTGGACGGCTCCCGGGCGGCGTCCGGTCTGGTCGAGCGGATCGGCGAGGCCGGCGGCCGGGTGGTGCACACCTCGGCGGACGGCTCGGAGCGGGAGCTGCTGCTGGACGTGCCGGACCACACGGCGGCGCTCGCCGCGGCGGCCGCCGAGCTGGCCGCCGACGGCGTGGGGCTGGACTCGCCGCGGCTGACGGCGATCGGGCACCGGGTGGTGCACGGCGGGCGGCGGTTCACCGAGCCGACCGTGGTCACCGACGAGGTGCTCGCGGAGGTGCGCCGGCTGATCCCGGTCGCCCCGCTGCACAACCCGGCGAACATCACCGGCATCGAGGTGGCCCGCCGGCTGCGGCCGGACCTGCCGCAGGTCGCGGTCTTCGACACCGCCTTCCACACCACGCTGCCCGAGCACGCCGCCCGGTACGCGATCGACCTGGCGGTCGCCGAGGAGCACCGGGTGCGGCGCTACGGCTTCCACGGCACCTCGCACCGGTACGTGTCGCGGGCCACCGCCCGGCTGCTCGGCCGCGACCCGGCCGAGCTGAACGTGATCGTGCTCCACCTGGGCAACGGGGCCTCCGCCTCGGCGGTGTCCGGCGGGGTCTGCGTGGAGACCTCGATGGGGCTGACCCCGCTGGAGGGCCTGGTGATGGGCACCCGGTCGGGCGACGCCGACCCCGGGCTGGTCTTCCACCTGCACCGGGTCGGCGGGATGAGCATCGACGAGATCGACGACCTGCTGAACCGCCGCAGCGGCCTGCTGGGGCTCTGCGGGGACAACGACATGCGGGAGATCCTGCGCCGGGCCGAGGCCGGCGACGAGTCCGCGCAGCTGGCCTTCGACACCTATGTGCACCGGCTGCGCAAGTACATCGGGGCGTACTACGCGGTGCTCGGCCGGGTCGACGCGATCGCCTTCACGGCCGGGGTGGGCGAGAACGCGGCCGCCGTCCGGGCGGCGGCCTGCGCAGATATGGACGCGCTCGGCATCGCGGTCGACCCCGAGCTGAACTCGGTCCGCTCGCGGGAGCCGCGGGTGATCTCGCCCGAGTACGCCCGGGTCGCGGTCGCGGTGGTGCCCACCGACGAGGAGCTGGAGATCGCCCAGCAGGCGTTCGCCCTCGTGCGGGACGACACGTGAGATGACGGGCCGTCAGCGTCCCAGTCCGTGGGATGGTTCGTTGGCGATTCCTCGCGATTCGGGCGGAATGCAGCGATAACACGAACGGATAGACTGACGGATATGCGCCGAGCGAAAATTGTCTGCACCCTGGGTCCGGCGACGGACTCCTACGAACAGCTGAAGGCCATCGTCGAAGCGGGCATGAACGTCGCCCGACTGAACATGAGCCACGGCTCCCACGCGGAGCACGAGGAGCGGTACCGCAAGGTCCGCCAGGTGTCCGAGGACACCGGCCGCACGATCGGCGTGCTGGCCGACCTCCAGGGCCCGAAGATCCGGCTGGCCACCTTCGCCAACGGACCGGTCACCGTCGACAACGGTGACACCTTCACCATCACCACCGAGGACGTGCCCGGGGACCAGCACGTCTGCGGCACCACCTACAAGGGCCTGCCCGGCGACGTGAAGCCCGGCGACCCGATCCTGATCAACGATGGCGTCATCGCCCTGGAGGTCGTCAGCGTCGACGGCCCGCGGGTGAAGACCGTGGTGGTCGAGGGCGGCGTGCTCTCGAACAACAAGGGCATCAACCTCCCCGGCGCGGCCGTGAACGTCCCGGCCCTGTCCGAGAAGGACAAGGAGGACCTGCGGTTCGCCCTGGAGCTGGGCGTCGACATGGTCGCCCTCTCCTTCGTCCGCAACGCCGCGGACATCCACGACGTGCACAAGGTCATGGACGAGGTCGGCATCCGCGTGCCGGTCATCGCCAAGATCGAGAAGCCGCAGGCCGTCGAGGCGATGGAGGAGATCGTCCTCGCCTTCGACGCGATCATGGTGGCCCGCGGCGACCTCGCCGTGGAGTACCCGCTGGAGCGGGTGCCGCTGGTGCAGAAGCAGCTGATCACCCTGGCCCGCCGCAACGCCAAGCCGGTGATCGTCGCGACCCAGATGATGGAGTCGATGATCCACGCCTCGCGCCCGACCCGCGCCGAGGTCTCCGACGTCGCCAACGCCATCCTGGACGGCACCGACGCGGTCATGCTCTCCGCCGAGTCCAGCGTCGGCAAGTACCCGGTCGAGACGGTCAAGACCATGAGCCGGATCGCCGAGAAGGCCGAGGAGGAGCTGCTCTCGCAGGGCCTCCAGCCGCTCAACCCGGGCCGCAAGCCGCGCACCCAGGGCGGCTCGATCGCCCGCGCCGCGTGCGAGCTGGGCGACTTCCTCAACGGCAAGGCGCTGGTCGCGTTCACCAAGTCCGGCGACACCGCCCGCCGGCTGTCCCGGTACCGCTCGCCGATCCCGGTCGTCGCGTTCACCCCGGACGCCGCCACCCGCAACCAGCTGTCGCTCAGCTGGGGCGTCGACGCGTACGTCACCGAGCAGGTCGAGACCACCGACGAGATGGTCCACCAGGTCGACCGGGAGCTGCTGCGCCTCGGCCGCCTCGCCGAGGGCGACACGGTGATCGTCACCGCCGGCTCGCCCCCCGGCATCCCCGGCAACACCAACATGGTCCAGGTCCACCACCTGGGCAGCCGCGACGGCAACTGACACCCGGCGCACCGCCCGCGGGGCGGCTCCCCCTGAGCGGGCCCGGGGCGCCCCCCCGGGCCCCGGGCGGGGGGCGCGGGCCCCCGGGGGGCGCCCCGGGGCGCCG
>NZ_JBHWBW010000144.1:0-16616 GCF_042735675.1 Kitasatospora sp. NPDC059571 | reverse complement strand
CTCTAGGACAGGCTCAGCACTGGCCGGGCTGCGGCGAGGGGGTCGGGGACGGCTTGGTGGCCTCGGCCAGCGCCGCGGCGGCCGCCGTCGGGTCGAGCAGGGCGGCGAAGCTGTCGCCCAGCACGAAGTCGACCGTGGCGTCGGTGCGGGCGTCGGCGCTCTTGGCGGCGCTGGCCACCTGGGAGCCCAGCAGGGTCGCGGCGCCCATGCCCGCCGGGCCGCTGATCACCTGGACGGTGCCGGGCACCTTCTTGTCGAGTGCGGCCGGCGCGTTGCCGACCTGGCCGACGGTGAAGCCGCGCTTGCGCAGCTCGTCCGCCGTCCGGGCGGCCAGCCCGGCCTTGTCGGTGGCGTTGAAGACGTTCACCGTGACGGACTTCGGCTGCGGGACGGCGGTGCTGGTCGCGGCGGGCGCCGACGGGGCCCCCGAGCCCGGTGCGGCCGAGCCGCCGGAGGCGGCGGCGGCCGGGGCGGCCAGCGGCTTGCCGGAGGCGCCGGGGGTGCCGCAGGCCTGCGCGGACGCGTGGCGCCCGCGGAAGATGTCCACCAGCTGCACTCCACCGAGTGCGACCAGGGCGAGGGCCAGCAGTGAGCCGATCACGGCCATCACCTTGCGGCTGCGGCGGGGCGGGCGACCCAGGCGTGGGTAGGAGTTCCCGGTGATCCGGTACTGCTTCCCCTTCAGACCCTGGGGGGTCAGCATGCTCATGGTCTGTCTCCCCCTCGTGCCAGGACAGGCGCGGTGTCGGGTTCGGCCAAAGGGGCGGGGTGCCAGAAATCGGCCGTTGGTCAGCAGATTAGTGCGACAGCTGCTGTGAAGGTACTAAATGATCATCATCTGGAGTACCCCGGCACCCGAAAGGATGTACCGCTACCGTCCGGGCGTATTCGAGGCACGCCGGTGGTGCGGTCAGTCCATTTCGAGCACGCGTGCGTGCAGCACCTGGCGCTGCTGCAGTGCGGCCCGCACCGCGCGGTGCAGACCGTCCTCCAGGTACAGGTCGCCGCGCCACTTCACCACGTGGGCGAAGAGGTCGCCGTAGAAGGTGGAGTCCTCCGCCAGGAGGGTCTCCAGGTCGAGCTGCCCCTTGGTGGTGACCAACTGGTCGAGCCGCACCGGGCGCGGCGGGACGTCCGCCCACTGGCGGGTGCTGGTCCGGCCGTGATCCGGGTACGGCCGCCCGTTGCCGATGCGCTTGAAGATCACACGGAAAGCCTACCGTCATGCATGCGGGGGGCGCAGCAAGCGCGGCGCTACCCGATGCCGGGCGATTTCGACTGTTTCATGGTGAATGACGCTTTTGTCGCACCGTCGGGAGCCCGCCGAGATGACCACCGACCAGGGCGGCGACGCCGCCGGGACGCCGGACGCCGTCCGCGAGATCGCCGCCGGATACGCCTTCGGCGGCCCGGCACTGGACCTCGGGGTGGTGCTGCAGGACACCACCGCCTACCGGGACGCCGCCGTGCGCATCCCGCTCGGGGTGCTCAACCGGCACGGACTGGTGGCCGGTGCGACCGGCACCGGCAAGACCAAGACGCTCCAGCTGATCGCCGAACAGCTCTCCGCCCAGGGCGTGCCGGTCTTCCTCGCCGACATCAAGGGCGACGTGTCCGGCATCGCCGCCCCGGGGACGCCGGGCGACCGGATCTCCGCGCGCGCCGCCGACGTCGGACAGACCTGGACGGCGCAGGGCTGCCCCGCCGAGTTCTACGCGCTCGGCGGCCAGGGCGCCGGGATCCCCGTCCGGGCGACCGTCACCGGCTTCGGCCCGCTGCTGCTCGCCAAGGTGCTCGACCTCAACGAGACCCAGGAGGCCTCGCTCGGGCTGGTCTTCCACTACGCCGACCGCAACGGCCTGGAACTGTACGACCTCAAGGACCTCACCGCGGTGATCACCTTCCTCACCTCGCCCGAGGGCAAGGGCGAGCTGAAGGGGATCGGCGGCCTCTCCGCCGCCACCGCCGGGGTGATCCTGCGCTCGCTCACCGTCCTGGAGAACGAGGGCGCCGGCGCCTTCTTCGGCGAGCCGGAGTTCGACACCGCCGACCTGCTGCGCACGGCCGACGGGGGCCGGGGCGTGGTGTCGGTGCTGGAACTGCCCGCCGTGCAGGACCGGCCGCGGCTCTTCTCGACCTTCCTGATGTGGCTGCTCGCCGACCTCTACCAGGAGCTGCCGGAGGTCGGCGACCTTGACCGGCCCAAGCTGGTGTTCTTCTTCGACGAGGCGCACCTGCTGTTCAAGGACGCCTCGAAGGCCTTCCTGGAGGCCATCACCCAGACCGTCCGGCTGATCCGCTCCAAGGGCGTCGGGATCTTCTTCGTCACCCAGACCCCGCGCGACGTCCCGGCCGACGTGCTCGGCCAGCTCGGCAACCGGGTCCAGCACGCGCTGCGGGCCTTCACCCCGGACGACGCCAAGGCGCTCAGGGCGACGGTCTCCACCTTCCCGCGGTCCTCCTACGACCTGGGTGAGGTGCTCACCCGGCTGGGCACCGGCGAGGCCGTGGTGACCGTGCTCTCCGAGACCGGCGCCCCGACCCCGGTGGCGGCCACCCGGCTGCGGGCGCCGCAGTCGCTGATGGGCCCGCTGGACGCCGCCGCGCTCCGGGCTGCGGTGGACGGATCCCCGCTGGCCCCCCGCTACCGGGACGCGATCGACCGTGAGTCCGCCTACGAGAAGCTCGCGGCCCGCCCGCCGGCCGCCCCCGCCGGCGGCCCGGCCGCCGGGGCTCCCCGGGAGGAGCAGCACGAGCCGGCCCGGCGGGAGAGGCGGCAGGACGAGGAGGAGGGCGGGCTGATCGGCTCGCTGCTCCGCAGCCCCGCGCTCAAGTCCTTCGCCCGGTCGGCCGGCACCCAGCTCGGCCGGGAGATCACCCGCAGCCTCTTCGGCACCTCGCGCCGCAGGTAGGGCGGCCGGCGGGGGTCAGGCCGCGACCCGGCCCGCGGCGACCAGCGCCCGCAGCGCGGTGCGCTGGGTCCAGGCCAGCAGAGCGATCGTCAGCGCGCTCATCGCCAGCGCGAGCGCGGTGTGCGCGATCACGGAGGTCGCCGCCAGGCCGACCACCCCGAGGACCAGGTGGACGCCGATCCGCAGGCCCAGCAGGCCGAGGGCGACCTTGCGGGTGCCCTTGCCGCGCCAGAGCAGCTTCGCCAGCCGGAGCCGGCTGCGCATCACGGTCAGCGAGACGGCGAGGTTCGCGAGGCCCAGCACCACCAGGGCGGGCCAGGCCGCCGGGAAGGCCCGCAGGATGTCGAAGGCCCCGGCCAGGACGGCCTCGAAGCCGAAGAACCAGGCGGGGATCCGCATCGCGGCGACGGTCGGCAGCGGCTGTGCCCCTGCCTCGGCGCCTGCCCCTGCCTCGGCGGCCGGCGCTGCGGTGGTCCTGGTGGTGATCGTCGCGGTGCTCATCTGGTCCCCCGGTGCCTCGCCCGGCCTCGCGCCCTCCGCCCCGCCGGTGGTACGAGTCTGCGGCCGGGGGCCGTCCGCGCGGCAGGCCCGCCGGTCACCGGTCCGGCATGACAGCTGTCATACCGTCAGGGGTGCAGGGCGGCGCCGATCCGGTCCAGCGAGGAGAGCCGCATCAGGCCGTAGTTGTAGAACTCGACCTCGGGGACGCCGAGGTCGCGCAGCACCCCGATCTTGGCGGCCAGGTTCGCCGGGCCGTCGCAGTCCTCGGCCATCGGGCGGAGGATGACGGCCATGTCCTGCGGGCGGACGCCGTGCAGGGCGAAGGCGGCGACCTTCTCCCGGACGGCCTCCGGGGTGCGCGCGTAGCCGAGCGTCTCGACCTGGTGGACGGCCTTGCCGAGGGCCGGGAGGTCGATCCCGGACAGCCACCCCTTGCCGGGGCCGGCGCCGTCCATGAAGGTCAGCCGCATGCCGTGGGCCGCGGCCGCCTCGGTCACCTCGGCGGCGAGCGAGGTGACGGTGAGGGTGGCCGCGTCCAGGTAGGCGGCGACCGCGCCGTCGGCCAGGGCGTCCAGCGCGGCGGGCTCGGCGGCCCGGCGCTCGTCGGCGAGCCGCGCGCGCAGCTCGGCCCGGACGGCCTGCTGCACCTCCTCGGCGGGGACGCCGGCCCGCTGGGCGGCGGCCTTGCAGTGCGGGCAGAAGCAGACCCCGAGCAGGGCTTCGGCGACCGCGCCGAGCTCCTCGAAGTACCGCTCGTGGTGGTAGCCGTGGCGCAGGCCGTGGAAGTGCAGCGACTCGGCGCGGATCGCGTCGACGCCGTACCGGGCGAGCTCCTCGACCAGGGTGAGGGCGTAGGCGCGGACCTCGGGGTGGGCCGGGCAGAGCTCGGTGAGGTGGCGGTCGCCGAAGGCGTTGGCGGGCGCGCAGTCGGGGTGCCGGAAGCCGAGCCGGTCGTTGTGGCAGAAGACCGTCCAGGCGTGCAGCTTCAGGCCGCGGCGCCCGGCCTCGGCGGCGGCCTCGGCGAAGGGGTCGCGGTCGCCGATCGCGGTGGACGGCACGGGCGCCAGCCGCCGGCCGGCCCAGCGGGCGGGGTCGGGACGGAAGTACGCCGCGCCGGGCTCCAGGTAGCGCACCACCCGGTGCGGGTTGTGCGGGAAGACGTCCCGGGCCTGGTGGTAGACCGAGGCGAGGGTCACCCCGCCCACGCCGGCCCGGTCGGCGAGGTTGCCGAAGAACGTGTCGGCGCCCTCGTCCAGCAGGTCGGTGGCGAAGGCGAGGACGGACGACTCCACGGGGCGGCTCCGGAGCAGGCGGTCGGGGTGCGGCTCCACGCTAACCGGGCGGCGCGGCATTGGTCTATACCTTGCCGAGGTGCCGCGCCGGCGTGCCGCGGCTCCCTAGACTGCGACTGACCCCCAGCCCGCAGCGCTACGAAGAAGAAGGTGCACGGCCATGACGTCCCGTCCGCCCCTGCCGTACGACTTCCTGCCGAAGGTGCCCGCCTTCGACCTCACCAGCCGCGACCTGACGGACGGCGCGACCATGCCGGACGCGCACGTCCACGCCCTCGGCAACGAGTCGCCGCAGCTGTCCTGGTCCGGCTTCCCCGACACCACGCAGGGGTTCGCCGTCACCTGCTACGACCCGGACGCGCCGACCGGCAGCGGCTGGTGGCACTGGCTGGCGCTCGACCTGCCGCTCGGCACCACGGAGCTGCCGCGCGGCGCCGGCGCCTCCGACGCCGCGCTGCCGGGCGCGGCGTTCCACGCCCGCAACGACTTCCCGGGCCACCGGTACGACGGCGCCGCCCCGCCGCCCGGGCCGGCGCACCGCTACGTCTTCGCCGTGCACGCCCTGGACGTGCCCACGCTCGGCCTCACCCCGGACACCCCGGCGGCCGCGGTCGGCTTCAACATCACCTTCCACACCGTCGCACGGGCCCTGCTGACCGTCGAGTACGCGGCCGGCTGAGCCGCCCCCGCGGGCCGTCCCCGGGCCGGGGGCGGCCCCGCCAGGGCGTTCTGTTTGCCCGTCGCGCCCGGCAGGCGCACCCTGGGTGGCATGGAGCGCGAGCCGGTCGACTCGACCTGCCTCCGCTCGGTCGGCCACGACGCCGGCCGGCGGGTGCTGGAGGTCGAGTTCGTCGGCGGCACGGTCTACCACTACTTCGGCGTCCCGGGCGCGGTCGTCGCCCGGCTGCTCGCCGCGCCGAGCCTGGGCCGGTACTTCAACCGGGAGATCAAGCCGCGCTACCGCTACCGCCGGATCAGCCCTTCGCGTCCCGCGCGGCCCTGGCCGCCTTCTTCGCCTCCTGTTTGAAGGCCCGCACCTTCACCAGCGACTCCGGGCCGGTGATGTCCGCGACGGAGCGGAACGAGCCCTCCTCGCCGTACGCGCCGGCCGCCTCCCGCCAGCCCTCGGGCCTGACCCCGAACTGCTTGCCGAGCAGCGCGAGGAAGATCTGCGCCTTCTGCCGACCGAAGCCGGGCAGGTCGTTGAGGCGCTTGAGCAGCTCCCGCCCGGTCGGGGCGTCCCGCCACACCGCCTCGGCGTCCCCGCCGTAGTGCTCCACCAGGTACCGGCAGAGCTGCTGCACCCGGGTGGCCATCGACCCCGGGTAGCGGTGCACGGCGGGCTTGGCGGAGAGCAGCGCCGCGAACTCCTCCGGGTCGGCGGCCGCGATCCGGTGCGCGTCCAGGTCGTCCGCGTCCAGGCGCTGCGCGATCGTGTACGGGCCGGTGAACGCCCACTCCATCGGGATCTGCTGGTCCAGCAGCATCCCGGTGAGCGCGGCCAGCGGGCTGCGGCCGAGCAGCTCGTCGGCCTCCGGCTGCTGCGCGAGGTGGATGGTGACGCTCATCGGGCGGCCCCAGGTGCGGCGGGTCGGTCACGGTCGCTGCTCATCGTGGCAGCCCCGTCCCGGGCGGGCGGCCCGCAACACGCGGCCGTCCGCCGAATCGGGGGCCGGCGCCGGCGCGGGGATTTCCGATGACCCGTCGGTAGAGGTGGCAGAGTGTGCCGGAATTGAATTACCGGAACCTCAGGAAAACCTCAGATATATGTGGGGAATTCCTCACGGGGGTTACGGGTGGAGGATTTCCGGACTACGTTCCTCCGGGTGTGCGGCCGACCCCCGCCGCACCGGAGAGGCAGTGAACACCCATGAGCCCGGACACCACGACGCGCTCGCACCAGCCGCCGCAGGGCGGCTCGGCCACCCACGCCGAGCCGCCGGCGGACGGCCACCTCAAGGCCGGCCTGAAGAACCGGCACCTGTCCATGATCGCCATCGGCGGTGTGATCGGCGCCGGCCTGTTCGTCGGCTCCGGCGCCGGAATCGCCGCCACCGGCCCCGGCATCCTGCTGTCGTACGCGCTGGCCGGCACGCTGGTCGTGATGGTCATGCGGATGCTCGGCGAGATGGCCGCCGCGGACCCGCAGAGCGGCTCCTTCTCGGCGTACGCGGACCGCGCGCTCGGCCGCTGGGCCGGCTTCACCATCGGCTGGCTGTACTGGTTCTTCTGGGTGGTGGTGCTGGCCGTCGAGGCCACCGCCGGCGCGAAGATCCTGCACGGCTGGGTGCCCGGCGTGCCGCAGTGGGCGTTCGCCCTGCTGGTGATGGCGGTGCTGACCGCCACCAACCTGTTCTCGGTCGCCTCCTACGGCGAGTTCGAGTTCTGGTTCGCGGGCATCAAGGTGGTCGCGATCGCGGCCTTCATCGTGGTCGGCGTGCTCGCCGTGACCGGCGTGCTGCCCGGCACCCACGCGGTCGGCACGAGCAACCTGCTGGACCACGGCGGCTTCCTGCCGCACGGCGTCGGCGCGGTGTTCACCGGCATGCTGACCGTCGTCTTCGCCTTCATGGGCAGCGAGATCGTCACCCTCGCGGCCGGCGAGTCGCCCGACCCGCAGCGCGCGGTCAGCAAGGCCACCAACAGCGTGATCTGGCGGATCGGCGTCTTCTACCTGGGTTCCATCGCCATTGTCGTCACCCTGCTGCCCTGGGACTCCGCGGACGTCCTGTCCAGCCCGTACGTGGCCGTGCTGAAGCACGTCGGCATCCCTGGCGCGGCCGGCCTGATGGACGCCATCGTGCTGACCGCGGTGCTCTCCTGCCTGAACTCGGGGCTGTACACCGCGTCCCGGATGGCGTTCTCGCTCGGGCAGCGCGGCGACGCGCCGAAGGCCTTCGCCAAGGTCACCGGCCGCGGCGTCCCGCGGACCGCGATTCTCTCCTCGGTGGTCTTCGGATTCGTCGCGGTGTTCTTCAACTACGAGTTCCCGGACAGCGTCTTCAAGTTCCTGCTGAATTCCTCCGGCGCCGTCGCGCTCTTCGTCTGGCTGGTGATCTGCTTCTCGCAGCTGCGTATGCGGAAGATCATCGAGCGGGAATCCCCGGAGCGGCTGACCGTCCGGATGTGGCTCTACCCCTACCTCACCTGGGCCACCATCGGAATGATCGGTTTCGTGGTCGCCTACATGTTCACCGACCACGACGGCCGGATGCAGATGGTGCTCTCGCTGGCGGCCGCGGCGGTCGTCCTGGTCGCCGCGCGGATCGTGCACGCCCGCCGGGCCGCCGCCGTGCAGCAGGGGGTCTGACGGTACGACAGTAGGACGGTGTGCCCGGCAGGTTGGTCCGGCCGGGCGACAGCGGCCCTGTCGTCGCCGGGTCCGCCGCCGGGCGGACCGCACGATGAGCTGACGAGCAGATGACCGGCCCCCGACGGCGGGGGCCGCCCCCGGCGGGCGGGGGCCGGGCGCGCGGGGGGGGCGCGGGCGGGGGGGCGCGGTTGCCCCCCCGGGCGCCCCCGATCCGGCCGCGCGGGGTGGCCCGGGGCGCGCGGTGGGCGGTCGCCCCGGCCGTCCGGCCCGAGCCCAGCAGCGCTCGCAGCGGGGCCAGCGAGTCATTGGTGACGTACCCGGCCCAGACCAGGTCCCACAGTGCCTCGGTGAGCTCGCTCTCCGGGGTGTCCGGCAGCCGGTCGGCGAGCTGGCGGAAGAGGAGGCCGTACCCGCCGGCCAGGGCGGCCATCAGCTCGGTGTGGACGGGGGTCAGTGCCGGCGGGACGGGCTCGGGGCGGAGCAGGTGCGCGTTCTCGGCCAGGTGCAGGCTGATCCAGCCGTCCTTGCCGGGCAGCGCGCCAGCGCCCGCCCAGCCGACCTCGCCGGCCACCATCAGCTCGTTCAGGTGCTCGGGGGAGTAGTCCGCGAGCCGGGCCGGCAGGATCAGCTTCTCCAGGGCGGAGGCCGGCAGGGCGGTGCCCTGGAGCTGCTCCACGACCCGGTACAGGCCGTCCAGGCCGCGCAGCCGGTGGCCGGCCAGGTGCTGCCACTGCGGCAGGAAGGCGGCCAGCGCCCGCGGGGCCACCGGCTCCACCTCCTGGCGCAGCGCGGCCAGCGAGCGGCGCCGCAGCCGCCGCAGCACCTCCGCGTCGCACCACTCGACGGTCGCGGTGTGCCCCTCGACCGGCCGGAACTCGCCCTGCACCAGCCGCCCGGCGGCGGTCAGCCGCTGCAGCGTGCCGGTGACGACGGCCGGGCCCAGGCCGAACCGGACGGCGGCCTCGGCGGCGGTGAACGGGCCGTGGGTGCGCGCGTAGCGGGCCAGCAGGTCGCCCAGCGGGTCCTTCACCGGCTCGGTGAAGGCCTCCGGGACGCCGACCGGCAGCGGGGTGCCCAGCGCGTCGCGCAGCCGCCCGGCGTCCTCGATCGCGGCCCAGCGCAGCTCGCCGCCGATCCGCACCCGGATCGCCCGGCGGGCCGCCTCCAGCTCCTCGGCCCAGGCCGGCTCGGCGCCGCGGGCGGCGAGCTCGTCCTCGGCGAGCGGACCGAGCAGCCGCAGCGCGTCGGCCACGCCCTCGGCGTCCTTGACCCGCCGTTCGGGGGTGAGCCGCTGGAGCTCGGCCTCCAGCTCGGCCAGCACCTGCGGGTCGAGCAGCTCGCGCAGTTCGGCCTGGCCGAGCAGCTCGGACAGCAGCCGGGAGTCGAGCGAGAGCGCGGCGGCCCGGCGCTCGGCTAGCGGCGAGTCGCCCTCGTAGAGGAACTGGGCGACGTAGCCGAACAGCAGGGACCGGGCGAACGGGGAGGGCTCGGCCGTGGTGACCTCGACCAGGCGCACCGCGCGGGACTCCAGGTCGCCCATCAGCTCGACCAGGCCGGGCACGTCGAAGACGTCCTGCAGGCACTCACGGACGGCCTCCAGCACGATCGGGAAGGAGCCGTACTCGGAGGCGACCTCCAGCAGCTGGGAGGCGCGCTGGCGCTGCTGCCAGAGCGGGGTGCGCCGCCCGGGGCTGCGGCGCGGCAGCAGCAGCGCCCGGCCGGCGCACTCCCGGAAGCGGCTGGCGAACAGCGCCGAGCCGCCGACCTGATCGGTGACCAGCTGCTCGATCTCGGTGCTGTCGAAGAGCGCGGCGTCCGCGCCGACCGGGGCGTCGTCGGCGGGCGCCCGGTCGGGCGAGGGGAAGTCCAGCAGGTCGGCGTCGGGCAGTCGCAGCACGATGCCGTCGTCGGCGTGCATCACCTGCGGGTCGAGCCCGTGCTTCTCGCGCAGCCGGGCACCGATGGCGAGCGCCCAGGGCGCGTGGACCTGCGCGCCGAACGGCGAGTGCACGACGATCCGCCAGTCGCCGAGCTCGTCGCGGAAGCGCTCCACGACGATCGTCCGGTCGTCCGGGAGGTGGCCGCAGGCGGTCCGCTGCTCGGCGAGGTAGGTGAGCAGGTTGCCGGCCGCCCAGTCGTCCAGCCCGGCGGCCCTGAGGCGCTCGGCGGCCCGCTCGGGCTCCAGCGCGCCGAGCTCGCGGACGAAGGCGCCGACCGCCCGGCCCAGCTCGATCGGGCGGCCGAGGGTGTCGCCCTTCCAGAACGGCAGCCGCCCGGGGACGCCCGGCGCCGGGGTGACCAGCACCTTGTCGTGGGTGATCTCCTCGATCCGCCAGGAGGTGGTGCCGAGCGTGAAGACGTCGCCGACCCGGGACTCGTAGACCATCTCCTCGTCGAGCTCGCCGACCCGGCCGCCGCCCTTCTTCGGGTCGGTGCCCGCGATGAAGACGCCGAACAGGCCGCGGTCGGGGATGGTGCCGCCCGAGGTGACGGCGAGCCGCTGGGCGCCGGGCCGGCCGGTCACCGTGCCGGCCACGCGGTCCCAGACCAGGCGGGGTCGGAGCTCGGCGAAGGCGTCGGACGGGTACCGCCCGGCGAGCATGTCCAGGACGCCGTCGAACGCGGACTGCGGCAGCGTCGCGAACGGCGCGGCCCGGCGGACGACGGCGAGCAGCTCGTCGACGTCCCAGGTGTCCAGCGCGGTCATCGCCACCAGCTGCTGGGCCAGGACGTCCAGCGGGTTGCGCGGGATCCGCAGCGCCTCGATCCGGCCGGCCCGCATCCGCTCGGTGACCACCGCGGACTGCACCAGGTCGCCGCGGTACTTCGGGAAGACCACGCCGGTGGAGACCGCGCCGACCTGGTGGCCGGCCCGGCCGACGCGCTGCAGCCCGGAGGCGACCGAGGGCGGCGACTCGACCTGGACGACCAGCTCGACGGCGCCCATGTCGATGCCGAGCTCCAGGCTGGAGGTGGCGACCACGGCGGGCAGCCGGCCGGCCTTCAGCTCCTCCTCGACCTGGGCGCGCTGCTCCTTGGAGACCGAGCCGTGGTGGGCCCGGGCGAGCAGCGGCGGGGCCCCGGCGGCGGCGCCGGAGCCGCCCATCAGCTCGGCGGGGGAGTGCGCCTGCGGCAGCGGTGACCCGGTGGCCCGCTCGTAGGCGATCTCGTTCAGCCGGTTGCACAGCCGCTCGGCCAGCCGCCGCGAGTTGGCGAAGACGATGGTGGAGCGGTGGGCCTGGACGAGGTCGACGATCCGCTCCTCGACGTGCGGCCAGATCGAGGCGGCGCCGTTGCGGCCGCCCGGCCGTGACGGGTCGTCGTCGCCGGCCGCGGCGGGCAGCTCGTCGAGGTCGGCCACCGGCACGACCACCGACAGGTCGAACTCCTTGGCCGAGGGCGGCTGGACGATCGCCGCGCCGCGCTGCGGGCTGAGGAACCGGGCCACCTCGTCGACCGGCCGCACGGTGGCGGAGAGCCCGATCCGGCGGGCGGGTGCGTCCAGCAGCTCGTCGAGGCGCTCCAGGCTGAGGGCCAGGTGGGCGCCGCGCTTGGTGCCGGCGACCGCGTGCACCTCGTCCAGGATCACCGTGTCGATGCCGCGCAGCGCGTCCCGGGCGGCGGAGGTGAGCAGCAGGAAGAGCGACTCGGGGGTGGTGATGAGGATGTCCGGCGGGCGGGTGGCGAAGCGGCGGCGGTCGGCGGCCGGGGTGTCGCCGGAGCGGATGCCGACCTCGACCTCCGGCTCGGGCAGGCCGAGCCGCACCGCCGCCTGACGCAGGCCGGTGAGCGGGGCCCGGAGGTTGCGCTCGACGTCCACCGCGAGGGCCTTCAGCGGCGAGATGTAGAGCACCCGGCAGCGGCGCGCGGGGTCGGCCGGCGGCGGGGTGGCGCTGAGCCGGTCGAGGGCGGAGAGGAACGCGGCGAGCGTCTTGCCGGAGCCGGTCGGCGCGACCACGAGGACGTCGGTCTGCCGCCGGATGGCGGCCCACGCCTCGGACTGTGCGGCGGTGGGCGCGCTGAACGCGCCGGTGAACCAGGCCCTGGTCGCCGGGGCGAAGCCGGCGAGGGCGTCCTCGGTGCTGTGCTGCGCCATGCCCCCATGGTGCCCGCTGCCACCGACAGCCGAGGGGCCGCGCGGCGGCCCGGGGCCGTCCGTCTGCCCTAGCCCGGCGGGACGATTCGGGCATAGCGCTCATATGGTGATGATTCAGTCACAATTTCCGGCCCGGGGCCGGGCGAGCGGAGGGCGCCATGCAGCAGACCGGCCCGGCCGTGGACGGCGCCTCCCGCAGGCACCGCCGGTGGGTGCAGCTGCTGCTCGCCATGCTGCTGGTCGCCCTGGTGCTCGGCGGGGCCGTCCCCTTCGTGTCCGGCTCGGGCCGCGCCTACCTCAGTTACCTGGTGCTCGCCCAGACCCAGGACGCGCACGGCGCCGACCTCGCCGCCGACCAGTCGCGCGCCGCGGGCGGCCGGGTCGTCCAGGAGTACCCCCAGATCGGCGCCGTCCTCGCCTACGCCACCGGCGGCTTCGCCGAACGCGTCCGCACCCGGCCCGGGATAGCGGCGGCCGGCGCCACCCGGACGGCGGCCGTGCCCGGCCCGCCCGGGCCGCTCAGCGGCGCCGACTTCCGCCACGGCTCCGGCAGCGCCGACGCGGCCGACGACTCCACCCTCTCCGACCCGGCCGAACAGGCCGACTGGAACCTCGCCATGATCGGCGCCGCCGGCCCGGTCGCCCCCACCACCGCCCTGCTGCGCACCGCCGCCGCCCCGCAGGCCGCCCCGGAGAACGCGCAGCCCGCCGCCGGCGGGCTGGGCCGGGTGCTGGTCGCCGTCCTGGACTCCGGGGTCGACGACACCCACCCCGACCTGCGCGCCGCCGTCGACCCGGCCGCGTCGGCCTCCTGCGCGGACGGCCGCCCCGACGCCCGCTACGGCAGCTGGCGCCCGGACGAGGGCGTCTCCGAGAGCGGCCACGGCACCCATGTGGCGGGCATCGTCGGCGCCGCCCGCGACGGCCACGGCGTCACCGGGGTCGCCCCCGGCGTGCGGATCGCCGCGGTGCGGCTGCTCGGCCCGCTCGGGCAGTACTACGCGGAGAACATCGTCTGCGGGATGCTCTGGGCGGCCGACCACGGCGCCCGGGCGATCAACGACAGCTACTTCGCCGACCCCTGGAAGTACAACTGCCCGGAGGACCCGGACCAGGCGGCCCTCGCCCAGGCGGTCGGCCGGGCGGTCGCCTACGCGCAGCGCCGCGGCGCGGTGGTGGTCGCCTCGGCCGGCAACGACAGCCAGGACCTGGAGGGCACCCGGGTCGACCAGCGCAGCCCCAACGACCGGACCTCCGGCCCGGCCCAGGACCGGGTGCTGGGCACCGAGTGCATCCGGCTGCCCGGCGAGCTGCCCGGCGTGGTCACGGTCAGCGCCGTCGACCGCAGCGGCGAGCCGGCCGGCTACACCAACTACGGCAACGGGCGGGTCACCCTCGCCGCCCCCGGCGGCGACCCGGACAGCGGCGTGGCGGGCGCGATCGTCTCGGACTGGCCGGGCGGGCGGTACGCGGCGCTGGCCGGCACCTCGATGGCGGCCGCGCACGTCACCGGCGCCGTGGCGGTGGTGGCCGCCGAGCACCCCGACTGGGGGCCGGGCCGGATCGCCGACGCGCTCACCGAGGCGGCCGCGGCCAACTGCCCGCTCGGCCCGGGCGGCTGCGCCGACCGCCGGTACTACGGCGCCGGGGTGCTGGCACTGCCCTGAGCCGTCAGTCCTGAGCCCTGAGCCGTGGGCCCGGGCCCGGGCCCGGTGCCACAGTGCGCCCGCCCGCCGGGGCCGGCTCGGGGATACTGGGGCGCATGAGGCTGACGGAGTTCTGGCGACGGATGTACGAGCAGTTCGGCGAGGTGTACGCGGAGTCCTTCGCCCAGGACCACGTGATGAGCGGACTCGGCGGGCGGACGGTCCGTCAGGCGCTGGACGCGGGCTGGGAGGCCAAGGACGTCTGGCGCGTGGTCTGCCAGGACCGGGGCGTGCCCGCGCGGCTGCGCTGACCCGCCACGGCCGCAGCCGCGCCCGCGGCGGCCGGGTCCCGGTGTTCGATGGGTGAGACTGGGCGGGTGGACAGCTCCCCGGACACCAGGACCGAGAACCCGCCGAGCGCGGGGGCGCCGACCGCCGACCCGACCGCCGCCGGCCCGCCGGCCGGCTCCGGGCGGCGCCGCCCGTGGGGCGAGCCGATGCCGCGCTGGCTGCCCCGGGCGATGGTGCTCGCGCTCGTGCTGGTGGGCGTCTTCCAGCTCGCCGACTGGGCCTTCCACCAGCTGATCGACCTCTTCGTGATGCTGCTCGTGGCCTTCTTCCTCTCGCTGGCGATGGAGCCCGCGGTGGACCGGATGGCCGCCCGCGGGGTCCGCCGCGGGGTCGGCACCTTCCTGGTCTTCATCGGGGTGGGGATCGCCGTGGTCGGCTTCCTCGCCGCGCTCGGCACCCTGCTGGTGGACCAGGTGGCCCGGATCGCCGCCGAGGCGCCGCACCTGCTGGAGAACCTGATCGGCTGGGTCAACCGGACCTTCCACCAGGACCTCTCGCTGTACGAGCTCCAGCAGAAGGTGCTCAAGGACTCCGGCACCGCCGAGAAGTACGCCCAGCAGGCCGCCGGCAACGTCTGGGGCCTGTCCAGCACCGTGATCGGCGGTCTGTTCCAGGCGTTCACCGTCGGCCTGTTCACCTTCTACTTCACCGCCGACGGCCCGCGGGTGCGCCGGACGGTCTGCTCGCTGCTGCCGCCCGCCAAGCAGGGCGAGGTGCTGCGCGCCTGGGAGATCGCGCTGGCCAAGACCGGCGGCTACCTCTACTCCCGGGCCCTGCTGGCGCTCGCCTCGGCGCTGGCCCACTGGGTGTTCTTCCAGGTGATCGGGCTGCCCTACGCGGCGGCGCTGGCGGTCTGGGTCGGTGTGATGTCGCAGTTCGTGCCGACCATCGGCACCTACCTGGCGGGCGCGCTGCCGGTGCTGGTGGCGCTGACCGTCCGGCCGGTGGACGGGCTCTGGGTGCTCGGCTTCGTGATCGTCTACCAGCAGGTCGAGAACTACCTGCTGCACCCGCGGATCACCGCGCGGACGGTGGACGTGCACCCGGCGGTGGCCTTCGGCTCGGTGATCGCCGGGGCGGCGCTGCTCGGCGCGGTGGGCGCGCTGATCGCCATCCCGGCCGCGGCGACGCTCCAGGGCTTCGTCGGGACGTACGTCCGCCGGTACGAGGTGGCGACCGACCCGCGGATCGACCGGGGAGAGGAGCGCAGGGGCCGCAGGGAGCGCAGAAGGCAGGCCGCACGCCGCCTGCGGCGCATGGTCGGCGCCGGGGTGTCCGGGGAATCCGCAGGTCAGAGCCGTGTGGACGAATCGGTCTAGGAGTGTTCGGGGCGGCGGGACTAGATTCGAACGAATGTTCTTTATACTCTTCGGCGTCGAGTTTTCCACAGGCGGCGCCCGATCCGGGTCGATTGTCGGTGGGACGCGCTAGCGTCGAGGACGATGAAGCGCACAGCACAGAACCCGAGGGTGGAAGCCATGGCAGGTACGGACCGCGAGAAGGCCCTTGAGACCGCACTCGCCCAGATCGAGCGGCAGTTCGGCAAGGGCTCGGTGATGCGCCTCGGAGAGAAGGCCAACGAGCCGATCGACGTGATCCCCACCGGGTCCACCGCCCTCGACGTCGCCCTGGGCGTCGGCGGTATCCCGCGCGGCCGCGTGGTGGAGATCTACGGCCCGGAGTCCTCCGGCAAGACCACCCTGACCCTGCACCTGGCGGCCAACGCCCAGCGCGCCGGCGGCACCGTCGCGTTCGTCGACGCCGAGCACGCCCTCGACCCCGAGTACGCGAAGAAGCTGGGCGTCGACACCGACGCGCTGCTGGTCAGCCAGCCCGACACCGGCGAGCAGGCGCTGGAGATCACCGACATGCTGATCCGCTCCGGCGCGATCGACCTGGTGATCATCGACTCGGTCGCCGCGCTCGTGCCGCGCGCCGAGATCGAGGGCGAGATGGGCGACTCGCACGTCGGTCTCCAGGCCCGGCTGATGAGCCAGGCGCTGCGCAAGATCGCCGGTGCGCTCAACCAGTCCGGCACCACCGCCGTCTTCATCAACCAGCTGCGCGAGAAGATCGGCGTGATGTTCGGCTCCCCGGAGACCACGACCGGTGGCCGGGCGCTCAAGTTCTACGCCTCGGTGCGCCTCGACATCCGCCGCATCGAGACCCTGAAGGACGGCACCGAGGCGGTCGGCAACCGCACCCGCGTCAAGGTGGTCAAGAACAAGGTCGCCGCGCCGTTCAAGCAGGCCGAGTTCGACATCCTCTACGGCGTCGGCATCAGCCGCGAGGGTGGCCTGATCGACATGGGCGTCGAGCACGGCTTCATCCGCAAGTCCGGCGCCTGGTACACCTACGAGGGCGACCAGCTGGGCCAGGGCAAGGAGAACGCCCGCAACTTCCTGCGGGACAACCCCCAGCTCGCCGACGAGATCGAGAAGAAGATCAAGGGCAAGCTCGGCATCGGCCCCAATCCGGTGGGCGAGGGCGCGGCCGCGGGGGCCG
>NZ_JBHWBW010000143.1:10168-16790 GCF_042735675.1 Kitasatospora sp. NPDC059571 | reverse complement strand
GGCCCCACCCGCCCGGGTGGGGCCCCTTCGCGCGTCCGCGTCCGTCAGCGCCGGTACAGCGCCTCGACGTCGTCCGCGAAGTCCTTCAGCACCACGTTGCGCTTGAGCTTCAGCGACGGCGTCAGGTGGCCGCTCGCCTCGGAGAACTCGGTGTCCAGCAGCCGGAACTTCTTGACCGCCTCGGCGTGCGAGACCGCCTGGTTGCCGTCGTCCACCGCCGCCTGCAGGGCGGCCAGCAGGTCGGCGTCCTCGCGCAGCTCGGCCAGCGTGGCGGCGGCGGGCTTGCCGTTGAGCTCCTTCCACTTCGGGAAGAAGTCCGGGTCGACGGTGAGCAGGCAGCCGATGAACGGCCGGCGGTCGCCGACCACCATGACCTCGCCGACCAGCGCGTGGGCGCGGATGCGGTCCTCGATCACGGCCGGGGCGACGTTCTTGCCGCCGGCGGTGACGATGATCTCCTTCTTGCGCCCGGTGATGGTCAGGTAGCCCTCGTCGTCCAGCGAGCCGATGTCGCCGGTGGCGAACCAGCCGTCCTCCAGCGCCTCGGCGGTGGCCTGCGGGTTGTTCCAGTAGCCGGTGAACACCTGCGGGCCCTTGAGCAGCACCTCGCCGTCCTCGGCGATCCGCACCGCGGAGCCGGGCAGCGGCTGGCCGACCGTGCCGATCTTCGGCTTGTCGTGCGGGTTGAAGGCGGTGGCCGCACAGGTCTCGGTCAGGCCGTAGCCCTCCAGGACGGTGAAGCCGATGCCGCGGTAGAAGTGGCCGAGCCGCTCGCCGAGCGGGGCGCCGCCGGAGATCGCGTGGGTGGCCCGGCCGCCGAGGGCGGCGCGCAGCTTGGCGTACACCAGCTTGTCGAAGACGAAGTGCTTGACTCTCAGGCCGAGTCCGGCACGGCCGGCGTCCAGGGCCCGGCTGTAGGCGATGGCGGTGTCGGCGGCCCGGTCGAAGATCTTGCCCTTGCCGTCGGCCTGGGCCTTGGCCCGGGCGGTGTTGTAGACCTTCTCGAACACCCGGGGCACGCCGAGGATCAGGGTCGGGCGGAACGAGCCGAGCTCGGCCGTGACGTCCTTGATGTCGGAGACGTGGCCAAGCTTGATCGGGGCGATCGCGGCGGCGATCTCGGCGATCCGGCCGAGCACGTGGGCGAGCGGCAGGAACAGCAGGACCGAGCTCTCGCCGGTGCGGAACAGCGGCTCCAGGCGGGCGGTGACGTTGCCCAGTTCGGCGAGGAAGTTGCCGTGCGTCAGCTGACAGCCCTTCGGGCGGCCGGTGGTGCCCGAGGTGTAGACGATGGTGGCGACGGTGTCGGCGGTCGGCACCGCGCGGCGCTCGGCGACCGTGGCGTCCGGGACGCCGGCGCCGGCCTCGGTGAGGGCGGCGATCGCGCCCCGCTCGATCTGCCAGGTCTGCTTCAGCTCCGGCAGCCGGTCGCGGACCTCGGCGACCACCGCGGCGTGGCCGTCGGTCTCGGTGACCACGGCGACCGCGCCGGAGTCCCCGAGGATCCACTGCACCTGCTCGGCGGAGGAGGTCTCGTACACCGGGACGGTGATCGCGCCCGCGCACCAGATCGCGAAGTCCAGCAGCGTCCACTCGTACCGGGTGCGGGACATCACCGCGACCCGGTCGCCGGGCTGCACGCCCGAGGCGATCAGGCCCTTGGCGGCCGCGTGCACCTCGGCGAGGAACTGCGCCGCCCCGAGGTCCTGCCACTGTCCGGCCACCTTCCGGCTGATCACGGCGACGCCCGGGTGCTGCTCGGCGTTCTGGTGGATCAGGTCGGAGAGGTTTCCGCCGCTCGGTACCTGGTAGCGGGCCGGAAGGCTGAACTCGAGCAAGACTGCTCCTCGTCTGCGACGCTGCGGGACGGCAGGACGTTACTGCCCAGTAGGCGGATTCGACCAGAGGGGTCGGCCCCGTTGTTCGAAGCGTCACACCGGGTGGTCGGACCGCTGATCGTTCCGACCCGCACCATCGGACCGTCCGGCGGAGCGCGTTCGACTCGCACCTTACGGCAGCCGTCCGGCGACCCGCCGGTAGCCCCCGGCGCCCCCCGGCGGCCGCCCGCGCGCGAGGGCGCCGCCCGGAGGGCGGCCCCGGACGCGATAGCCTGCCCTGGGCGCACATCTGAACAGTCGCGGAGGGCCGTCATGGCGGAGCACACCAGGTCGAGCATCAACATCGAGGCGGCCCCGGCCGAGGTCATGGCCGTGATCGCCGACTTCGCCGCCTATCCGGCCTGGACGGGCGAGGTCAAGGAGATCGAGGTGCTCGCCGCCGGCGCCGACGGCCGCGCCACGGAGGTCCGCCTGGTCCTGGACGCCGGTGCGATCCGCGACGAGCACGTGCTCGCCTACACCTGGGACGGCGACCGCGAGGTCGGCTGGACGCTGGTCAAGAGCCAGATGCTCCGCGCCCTGGACGGTTCCTACAGCCTGGCCGCGCAGAAGAACGGCACCACCGAGGTCACCTACCAGCTCGCCGTGGACGTCAAGATCCCGATGCTGGGCATGATCAAGCGCAAGGCGGAGAAGGTCATCATCGACCGCGCGCTCGCCGGTCTGAAGAAGCGCGTCGAGGGCTGACCCCGGGTGTCGCCGCGCACGGTCCTCGTCACCGGCGATGGCTCGGCCGCCGTCGCCGCCGCCACCGCCCTGCACAGCGCGAAGCAGGGGCGCCGCACGCTGCTGCTCGCCGCCGACGACCCGCATCGCGCGGTCGACGACCTGCTCGACACCCGGCTCACCGCCGAGCCCGCGCCGTACCGGGACGCCCCCGGGCGTCTGGCCGTCGCCCGGATCGACGAGCAGGACGCGCTGCGCTCGGCCCTCGACCACCTCGGCGGCCGACTCGCCCCGGCCCTCGACCTGCTCGGCGCCGAGCCGCTGGACGCCGAGGAGCTGACCCCGCTGCCCGGCATCCGCCAGTTCGCCCTGCTCCGGGCGCTGCGCTCGGGCACCGCCGGCGCCGACACCGTCGTGGTCGCCGCCCCGCCGCCCGCCGAACTGCTCGCCCTGCTCGCGCTGCCCGAGCAGCTGGAGCGCTACCTCTCCCGGCTGGTTCCCGAGCAGCGGCAGGCCGCCCGCGCGCTGCGCCCGCTGCTCGCCGCCGTCGCCGGGGTGCCGATGCCCGCCGACTGGCTGTTCGAGGCCAGGGGCGCCGCGTCCGCCGCGCTCGCCGAGGCCCGCGCGGCCGTCGAGGCGCCCGGCACCTCGGTGCGCCTGGTCCTCGACGCCGACGCGCACGGCGACGGGGGACTCGGCCGGATCAGGGCCGGCCTCGCACTGTACGGCCGCCGGCTGGACGCGGTGGTCGTGCACCGGGCACTGCCTGCCGCGGCCGCCGCATCGCCGGACCCCTGGCTCGCCGCCCGCGCCGCCCGCCAGCAGGAGCGGCTCGCCCAGCTGGCCGCCGGGCTCGACGGGGTCCCGCTGCTGGTGGCGCCCTGGCCCGAGGTCGCCCTGGAGGAGGTCGCCGACGCGCTGTACGCGGACGGCGAGCCGGCCCCCGGCCCGGCCCCCGAACCCCGGGTGGAGGACCGGCTCGCCGAGGACGGCCTGCTGATCTGGCACCTGGCGCTGCCCGGCGCCGACCGGTCCGGGCTCGAACTCGTCCGCCGAGGCGATGAGTTGGTCGTCGGCACCGGCGCCTACCGGCGGATCCTGGCACTGCCCGCCGCGCTGCGCCGGTGCACCGTGAGCGGGGCGGGCCTGGCCGGCGGCGTGCTGTCCGTCCGGTTCGCGCCGGACCCGGCCCTCTGGCCGTCGCCGCGGTCCTGACCCGGCCCGCCGTCCGGTAGCGTTCGAGACCCGGCCGCGGTCGCGGCCGGGTGGGCCTGGCGGGGCCGAGTCGCCCCGGATGAGGGAGGCGCCGGATGGCGGACGACGAGAGCGGGCAGCCGGCCGGTGCGGACTTCGGGCCGCTGGTGGACGAGGTCCGCCGCTTCGCACTGGCCCTGGGCGGCCGGGCCCTGGAGTACGGCGTCCGGCTGCGCGAGCAGAACCCCGAGGTGTACGGACATCTCGCCGGTGCGGGGAGCGAACTGCTCGCCGCCTACCGCGCGGCCGTCTCGGGGCATGAACGCCGCTGGGCCGGTGCCGGACACGCCGAGACCGAGCACATCGACCTCGACGAGGCACCCGACAAGTAGTGAACCCGCAGGTCAGGCCATGTGACCCAGCTGCCCGACACCACTACCCAAAGGTACGAAGCCTACGACTTCTGAACGCATCCATTGGGCTAATCCGAAAATTGTCTTCGGTTAATGTAGGCCGCGGTGTGTACGGGAACACCGCTCAGCGGGTACCGTTCCGCTCAGCGGGAACGAGTGAATAGCTGAGGGACACATGGCTCTGACCATCGGCGTCGACGTCGGCGGGACGAAGATCGCGGCCGGCGTGGTCGACGAGACCGGCGAGATCCTTGCCCGGACCCGGGTACCCACCCCGGCCGACCCCCAGTGGGCGGTCGACGCGATCGCACAGGCCGTCCGGGAGCTCAAGGAGCAGTTCCCGGAGGTCGCGGCGGTCGGTGTCGGCGCCCCCGGGTTCGTCGACCGCGACCGGTCCACGGTGATCTTCGCGCCCAACATCGACTGGGAGAACGAGCCGCTCAAGCAGCGCGTCGAGGAGCTCACCGGCCTGGAGACCGTCGTCGAGAACGACGCCAACTGCGCCGCCTGGGCCGAGTTCCGCTTCGGCGCCGCGGCCGAGCACGAGGACATGGTGCTGATCACCGTCGGCACCGGCATCGGCGGCGGCATCGTCCTGGACGGCCGGATGCACCGCGGTCGCTTCGGCGTCGCCGGCGAGATCGGCCACCTCAACATGGTCCCCGACGGCCTGCCCTGCGGCTGCGGCGGCCACGGCTGCTGGGAGCAGTACGCCTCCGGCCGCGCGCTGCGCCGCTACGGCCGGGAGAAGGCCGCCGCCGACCCGATCGCCGGCAAGCGGATGCTGGAGCTCAACGACTTCGTCGCCGAGACCATCCGCGGCATCCACATCACCGAGGCCGCGGCCGAGGGCGACCCGCTCGCCCTGGAGTGCTACGCCGAGGTCGCCGACTGGCTCGGCCGCGGCATGGCCGACCTCGCCGCGCTGTTCGACCCGGGCGTCTTCGTGCTCGGCGGCGGCGTGTCCGACTCCGGGAGCCTGCTGCTCGACCCGGTCGCCGCCGCCTTCGAGACCTACCTCACCGGCGGCGCCCACCGGCCCCGCGCCGAGGTCCTGCTCGCCACCATGGGCTCGGCCGCCGGCATCGCCGGCGCGGCGGACCTGGCCCGGGTCTGACGCTGCGACACCCCTGCGGCGAGGCTGGAGCACCCGCTCCGGCCTCGCCGTTAGCATGACCGGCATGTCCGCAGCGAGTCCCGCCACCGGGCCCACCTCCGCACCGCTCGCCGACCTGCCCGCCTCCGGCCCCGAGCCGGACGGCGCCGAGCGCGTCCGCGTGCTGAGCTACAACATCCGCTCGCTGCGCGACGACCGCGACGCACTCGTCCGGGTGATCCGCGCCTGCGCCCCGGACATCGTCTGCATCCAGGAGTCCCCGCGCTACTGGAAGCCGCTCAAGCAGGCCGCCCGGCTCGCCCACCGCACGGGCACCGTCATCCTCTCCGGCGGCGGACGGATCGCGGCCGGCCCGCTGCTGCTCGGCCGGCTGCGCTGCGAGGTGCTCGCCACCCGCGACCGGCTGCTGCCCAAGACCCGCGGCCTGCACGCCCGCGGCTTCGCCACCGCCGTCCTGCGGATCGGGCGCGCGGCGCCCCTCACCGTCACCAGCTGCCACCTCTCACTGGACCCGGCCGAGCGGCTGAGCCAGTTCGAGCTGCTGCCCGGCCAGTTCGACGAGGGCGAACTCGGCCTGATCGCGGGCGACTTCAACGAGCACCCGGACGGGCCCGGCTGGCAGGGCCTGGCCGCCCGGTACCGGGACGCGCACACCGCCGCACCCTGGGGCGGCACCTTCACCTCCGAACCCGCCCGCCCGCACCAGCGCATCGACGCGGTCTTCACCACCCCCGGCATCGAGGTGCTGGGCTGCGGCGTCCCGCAGGGCCTGCCCGGCCTCGACCCGGCCGACCTGCTCGCCGCCACCGACCACCTGCCGGTGCTGGCCGTGCTGCGGGTACCGGCCGCTAGCTGACCGAGGCAGCGACGATCACCCCGCCGCGGACGGTGTAACTGCCGGAGAAGAGGCGGTGCGAGCCGTCGCTCTGCAGCGAGTCGACGACCACGAACACCGTGTCGCCGCTGACCCCGGTCACGGTCAGGGTGACCGCGGCGGTCCCGGCGAAGCCGGCCGCGAAGGCCCGGTACGACGGCGCCAGGTTCCGCCCGCCGAGGTCCCAGGCCCGCCGGTAGTCCCGCGCGTTGATCGCCGCGTAGTACGCGCCGACCACCTGCGCCGGGTGGGCCGCGGTCGCCGGTGCGGGCGTCGCCGCCGGGGCGGTCCGGGTCACCGGGGCGGAGGCGGCCGGGGAGGCGGTGGAGGCCGGCGGCGAGACGGCCGCGCCCGCCCGCCCCCGCCCCCGCCCGCGCGCGGGGGGCGGGGCCGGCCCAACAGCGGGGGCGCGCCCAGGGCGAGTGCGGCGCCTGCTCGGTCCAGGTCGACGGCCAGCTGG
>NZ_JBHWBW010000143.1:0-10159 GCF_042735675.1 Kitasatospora sp. NPDC059571 | reverse complement strand
GGGGGGGGGGGGGGGGGGGGGGGGGGGGGGGGGGGGGCGGGGGGGGGGGGGGGGGGGGGGGGGGGGGGGGGGGGGGGGGGGGGCCCCCCGCGCCCCGCCCGGCACCGTCCACTGCCCGGTCCGGTCGGCGAAGCCCGAGTCGAGGGTGAACTGCACCCGCGCCGGGTGCGAGGCGACCGGCAGCAGGAAGGCGATCCAGCCGAGCGCGGTGTCGCCGGGGGCCAGGTGCACCCCGGCGGGGAAGGCCGGCCCGGAGGTCACGTCCGCGATAACCGCGTTGAAGCCCTGCCCCTGCCCGTCGACCACCTCGGCGCCGTTGGACGGCGCGTCCCCGTACGCGGTGGTGCCGGTGTTGTGCAGCCGGAACTGCACCGCGACCAGCTTCTGCCCGGGGCTCGGCGAGCCGATGTCGTTCGCCAGGTTCGCCGGGTCGGCCACCGCGGTCACCGTCACCGCCATCCGGGAGCCCGCCGCGCTGCCCGTCAGCTCCACCGTGTCGCCGACCTGCGCCTGCCCCGTCCCGCCCGGCGCGGAGGAGGCGCCCGAGGAGGGGGCGCTGCCGGTCGCCGCCGGGTGGTCGACCACCTCGGGGGAGCCGCAGGCGGCGAGGACGGCCAGCACGGTCGCCGCCGCACCGCCGGCCAGGGCACGCCGTGCTCCGGTGGACCGCATACCGCGCCGCCTTCCCGGGCGCCGCCGGGGCGGCCGGCCCTCGACCTTCCACGCTACGGGCCCGCCGGCGCCGCCGCGCGGCGCGCCCCGGCCTGCCCCGCAGGCCCGGCCGCGGCGGGGTGCACACCCCTAGAGTGGGCGCGTGGACACGCAGCGGGAGGAGCCGCGGGAGCAGCGGGCCGGCTGGTACGAGCTCTTCTTCGACCTGGTCTTCGTGGTCTTCGTCAGCGTGCTGGCGGCCCGCCTGCACGGCGATCCGGGGCCCGGCGACTTCGGCGCCTTCGTGGTGCTCTTCTTCCCGGCCTGGTGGGCGTGGGCCAATCTGATGGTCACCGTCGACCTGTTCGGCCCGGAGAACCCGCACGCCCAGGCCGTGCTGCTGGGCGCGATGCCGGGGATCGGCCTGATGGCCGCCGCCGCGCCGCAGGGCCTGGGGGACCGGGCCTGGGCGTACGCGCTCGGTGCCGCCTGGGTCCGGCTGGCGACCTTCGTGCTCTGGTACCGCAGGTCGCGGCTGCCCGGCAGCGCGCTGCCGACCTGGCGGCCGGTGCTGTACTGCGTCCTGCCGGCCGCGCTCTGGGCGGTGTCGGCCGTCGTCCCGGGCGCCGGGCGCTTCGTGCTGTGGGGGGTGGCGATGGCGGTCGAGGTGGTGCTGCTGGTCGTCCGCCGCGGGGTCGACACCGGGTTCTACGAGCGGCTCTCGGTGGAGCACCTGGTGGAGCGGATCAGCCTGTTCGTGGTGATCGTGCTGGGCGAGAGCGTGTTCACCGTGGTCGCCACCCTCGCCGGGCACTTCACCGGCCCGTCCGGCACGGCCGCCCTGCTCGGCTTCGTCGTGGTGGCCGAACTCGCGGTGGTCTTCTTCCTCTGGGGCACCTCGGGCGCGGCCCGCGGCCTCGCCCGGGCGCAGGCCGGCCGCTCCACCCGGGCGATCCGGGACACCGTGATGTACCTGCCGTTCGTGCTGGTCTCCGGGATCACCGTGATCGCCGCGGCACTCGGCACCGCGGTCTCCGAACCCGCCCACGTGCTCCCGCCCGGCGCCCGCTGGGCGCTCTGCGGCGGCGTGCTGGCCTACTACACCGCGAACGCCGCGATCGCGCTGCGCTACGGCGACGGGCTGCGCACCGTGGCCCTGTGGTACCTGCCCTGCCCGCTGCTCACCTTCGGCCTGCTGCTGCCGGCCGCACTGCTGCTGCCCGCCTGGGCGGCGGTCGGCTGCGCCGCGCTGCTGGTGCTGGTGATGACCTCGCTGGCCAAGCGGCGCGCCCGGGCGGCCGGGCGCTCGCCCGCCCCGGCCGCCGGCTGAGCCGCACCGGGCGCCGGGGCGTCCGGCGCCCGGCGGGCGGGCCGGCCGTGCCGGTCTCAGACCACCGCACCGCCCATCGGGTCGTCCGGCTCGTCGTCGTCGCGGTCCTTCATCCGGGCGACCAGCGTCACGAAGCCGCCGAGGAAGGCGGTGACGCCGGCCCAGGCCGGCCAGCCGGCCACCTCGTGCCAGAAGAACACGTCGAACAGCAGCAGTGCCGGGCCGCCGAGGACGGCGAGCCAGGCGAACTTCGCCGTGGTGTCGGCGGGCGGCAGCGGGGGCGGCTCCGGCGGGACGAAGTGCCCCTCGTCCGGGTCCTCGGCGACCTCGAAGTCGCGCGGCCCGGCGACCTGGCCGGCCGTGTCCGGCCGGGGCCGCGGGCGCGGCCGGGGGGCGAAGTCGGCCAGGCTGTTGACCGGGCCCGGACCGGGCGCCTGCTCCTGGCTGCGCAGGTTCTCGATCTCCGGCCAGTCCGGGTCGGTCAGGTCGACGGGGTCGTCGAACTGGGCCACCAGGGCAGCGAAGATCGCGTCCTGTTCGGCCTGGCTGCCGGGCCCCGGGCGGCGTGCGGGTGCCGCGCCGCCCTCCTCCCGCGCCGGGTCCTGACGTCCGCGGTCGGCCGTGCCGTCCTCGGGCAGCTCCTCGTCGCCGCCCGCCCTGCTGGTCTCGTTCACTGCCGGCCTTTCAGCCCAGATGGTGCTCGGCATCGGTCGTCGCCGCCGGCGCCAGCCGCCGGATGAAGTCGAGGCTCGACTCGAAGATCATTTCGGCGTCGTGGTCCAGCGTCGCGACGTGGAAGCTGCGTTCGCACAGCTTCTCGGTCACGTCCGTCGAGGATATCCGGGCGAGCACCAGTTCCGAGTTGGCCGGGGAGACCACGTGGTCCTGCGGGCTGTGCAGCAGCAGCACCGGCTGGCGGACCTCGGGCAGCGCGGCCTGCACCGTCCGCCACAGCCGGGACAGCGACCAGGCGGCGTGCAGCGGCGTCCGGTCGTAGCCGAGCTCGGCGGAGCCCTCCAGGGCGATGTCGTTCGCCACCCCGGGCAGGCTCGGCACCAGGTGCCGCAACACCGGCAGCAGGACGGTCGCCGGGTTGTCCGAGCGCACCGACGGGTTGACCAGCACCAGGCCGGCGATCGCGTCGCCGTGCCGGGCGGCCAGCCGCAGGGCGAGCGAGCCGCCCATCGACAGGGCGCAGACGAATACCTGCTCGCAGCGCTCGCGCAGCGCCGAGAACTCCCGCTCGACCTCGGCGTACCAGTCCTCCCAGCGGGTGGCCTGCATGTCCTGCCAGCGGGTGCCGTGGCCCGGCAGCAGCGGCAGGGCGACGGTCAGGCCGGCGGCCGCGAGGTGCTCCGCCCAGGGGCGCATCGACTGCGGGGAGCCGGTGAAGCCGTGGACGAGCAGGACGCCGACCGGGCCGCCCTCGTGGTGAAACGGTTCTGCACCGGGCAGCGGCGGCATCACGGGCTCCTTCGCATCCACGCTCGGGCCGGCCTACTCGCCGGTACCCGGGGCGGCATCGTCCCACGGGCGCGCCGCTCCCGTACAGGGCCCGACCGGCTCCGCCGCGGGCCTGCCGGTGCACACGGGGCAAGCCCTGGGCATTAGGATCGACCGGTCCGCACACCAGGAGGCCCGGGTTGTTCTACCGCATCATGAAGATGATCGTCGCGCCGTTGCTGCGGATCTTCTTCCGGCCGTGGATGGAGGGCGAGGAGAACATCCCCGACGAGGGGGCCGCGATCATCGCGAGCAACCACCTCTCCTTCTCGGACTCCTTCTTCTTCCCCGCGCTCATCAAGCGCCGGGTCACCTTCATCGCGAAGGCCGAGTACTTCAACACCCCCGGCCTCAAGGGCAAGCTGACCGCCGCCTTCTTCAAGGGCGTCGGCCAGCTGCCGGTGGACCGCTCGGGCGTGCGCGGCGCCGGCGAGGCCGCGATCCGCAGCGCGATCGCGGTGATCGAGCGCGGCGAGCTCTTCGGCGTCTACCCCGAGGGCACCCGCTCGCCCGACGGCAAGCTCTACCGCGGCAAGGTCGGCGGCCTGGCCCGGGTCGCCCTGCAGACCGGCGCCCCGGTCATCCCGGTCGCCATGATCGACACCGAGAAGGTGCAGCCGCCCGGCCAGGTCGTGCCCAACTTCGGCATCCGCCCCGGCATCCGGATCGGCCGCCCGCTGGACTTCTCCCGCTACCAGGGCATGGAGAACGACCGCTTCATCCTCCGCTCGGTCACCGACGAGGTGATGTACGAGATCATGCGGCTCTCCGGCCAGGAGTACGTCGACATCTACGCCACCGCCGCCAAGCGCCAGATCGCCGACGACAAGAAGCGCGCCGACGCGGAGCGCCGCGCCGAGCACAAGGCCGAGAAGGCCGCCCAGAAGGAGGCCGAGAAGGCCCGCCAGGAGGCCGAGAAGGCGGCCGCCGACGAGAGCGCCGGGAGCGCCGAGGACGCCGGGGACGGCAGCGCCGAGCAGTAGACCGGCGCAGGGGGGAGCGGGAATGGCGGAGGACCACAGAGCCGGGCCCGGCCGGCCCGGCGCCGCACTGGTGCTGCGCACCGGCGGATCCGTGGCGGCCGGCGGCATGTCCGTCGAGATGCCGCTGTGGCGGGCCATCGGCTACTTCCGGGTGCTCGCGCTCGCCTACGCCGTCCTGCGCTACCTCAACTCCTACCTGGAGTTCCGCCACCCGGTCTCCGGCTGGATCTACCTCGGCGCGCTCACGGTGTGGACGCTCGCCTCCACCCGCGCCTTCTCCGGCCCGCTGCGCTGCACCTGGTACGTGCTCGGCTTCGACCTGGGCGCGGCCGTCACCGGCATCGTGATGAGCGGCATCATCGACAGCCCCGCCCGGATCCACGGCGGCGCCCCGACCCTGCCCACCATCTGGGCGGCCGGCACCGTCCTCGGCTTCGCCGGCAAGGGCGGCTGGAAGCCCGCCGCCTTCGCCGCCACCCTCATCGGCCTCGCCAACATCCTCAGCCACGGCGGCATCACGCCCGACAACATCCACAACATCGTGCTGCTCATGGTGGCCGGCTGCGCGATCGGCTACGTCATCGAACTCGCCCGCGCCAGCGAGGCGGTGCTCACCAGGGCGCTCCAGGTGGAGGCCGCCACCCGCGAGCGCGAACGGCTCTCCCGGGACATCCACGACGGCGTGCTCCAGGTGCTGGCCCTCGTCCGGCGCCGCGACGGCGACCTGGGCGAACTCGGCCGCCTGGCCGGCGAACAGGAGCGCGCCCTGCGCGCCCTGATGACCGCAGGCCCGCCCGCCGCCCGCTCGGAGGCCGCCGGCGACGGCGACGGGCCCGCCCTGCGCGACCTCACCGCACTCGTCCGGGTCCACGCGGACGAGCGGATCACCGTCTCCGCCCCCGGCACCCCGGTGCTGCTGCCCGCCCGGACGGCCGCCGAACTGGCCGCGGCGGTCGGCGCCGCGGTCGACAACGTCCGCCGGCACGCCGGCGACGGCGCCCGGGCCTGGATCCTGGTCGAGGACGAGCCCGACGCGGTCACCGTGTCGATCCGCGACGACGGCGCCGGCTTCCCGTCCGGCCGGCTCGGCGAGGCGGAGCAGGCCGGACGGCTCGGTGTCTCCCAGTCGATCCGCGGCCGGCTGCGCGACCTCGGCGGCACGGCCGACCTGTACGCGGCGCCGGACCAGGGTGTCGAGGTGGAGCTCCGGGTGCCCAGGAAGGGGAACTGATGTCGGACCAGGTACGGGTCATGGTGGTCGACGACCACCCGATGTGGCGCGAGGCCGTCTCCCGGGACCTCGCCGAGGCGGGCTTCGCGGTGGTGGCCACCGCCGGGGACGGCGAGGAGGCCGTCCGCCGGGCCCAGGCCGCCGGCCCGCAGGTCGTCGTCCTCGACCTCAACCTGCCCGCGCTGCCCGGCGTCGAGGTCTGCCGGCGGATCATCGCGCTGGACCCGGCGACCCGGGTCCTGGTGCTGTCCGCCAGCGGCGAGCACGCCGACGTCCTGGAGGCCGTCAAGTCGGGGGCCACCGGCTACCTGGTGAAGTCCGCCGGGCGCGAGGAGCTGATCGACGCGGTGCGCCGTACGGCGCTCGGCGACCCGGTCTTCACGCCCGGGCTGGCCGGGCTGGTGCTCGGCGAGTTCCGCCGGCTGGCCGCCGAGCCCGCGGCCCCGGCCGCGCCCGCCGCACCGCAGCTGACGGCCCGCGAGACGGAGGTGCTGCGGCTGGTCGCCAAGGGCCTGTCGTACCGCCAGATCGCCGACCGGCTGGTGCTCTCCCACCGCACCGTGCAGAACCACGTGCAGAACACCCTCGGCAAGCTCCAGCTGCACAACCGCGTCGAGCTGGTCCGCTACGCCATCGAGCAGGGGCTGGACGACGAGCTGTAGCCCCGTACGGCCCGGCCCGGCGGGCGAACCGCCCGGGCGGGGGCGCGGCCGGCCCGCGGCCGCCCCCCCCCCCCCCCCCCCCCCCCCCCCCCCCCACGGGGGCCAGGTGCACCCCCACCCCCGCCCCCGGGGGCCGTGACCGGCCGTCAGCCCCGCACGCCCGCCGCCGCGGTGCGCAGCAGCTCGGCGACGATGTCCACGCCCTCGCGGGTCAGCACCGACTCCGGGTGGAACTGCAGCGCGGCGAAGCCCGGGCCGCGCAGCGCGTGCACGTCGCCGGTCAGCGGGTCGCGCGCCACCTCGACGCCGTCCGCGGCCAGCCGCTCGGCGGCGGCGTCGTCGCAGCGGGCGGTGAACGTGTTGTAGAAGCCGACCGTGCGCCTGGTGCCGAACAGGTCGACCTGCTCCTGTGCGCCCTGGTACGGCACGGCCTTGCGGGCCAGCGGCAGGCCGAGCTGCGCGGACAGCAGCTGGTGGCTAAGGCAGACCGCGAGCAGCGGCGCGGTGCGCTCGCCGGAGCGGACGGCGGCCAGCGCGTCGGCGGCGATCGGCCGCAGCAGCGCCATCTTGGCGTCCTCCGGGTCGGCCGGGTCGCCGGGGCCGGGGCCGAGCACCAGCGGGCCGGTGTGCGCGGCGACCGTCTCCCGCAGGCCGGGGGTGTCGTAGCGCAGCACGGTCACCCGGTGGCCCAGCGAGGTGAGCAGGTGGGCGAGCATCGAGGTGAAGGTGTCCTCGCCGTCCACCACCAGCGTCTCGGGGCCCGGCACGGCGGCGGCCGGCTGCTGCATCCGCAGCCAGAACGGCGCCAGGTTGGCGCGGCGGGCGTCCAGCGCGGCCTGCACCCGGTGGTCGTCCGCCAGCCGCGGGCCGCCGCCGCGGGCCGACGTCCGCTCCGGGGCGGGCCGGGCGCCGATCGCGGTGAGCACGCCGGCCGCCTTGGCGTGCGTCTCGGCGACCTCGGAGTCCGGGTCGGAGTGCCGCACCAGGGTGGCGCCGACCCGCACGACCAGCTCGCCGGTGGCCGGGTCGATGTCGGCGGCGCGGATGCAGATGGGGGAGTCGAGCTGCTGGCCGCCGCTGGCGGAGCGGCCGATCAGGGCGAGCGCGCCGGAGTAGTAGCCGCGTCCGGAGGACTCGTAGCGGCGGATCACCCGGGTGGCGTTCTGCACCGGGCTGCCGGTCACGGTGGCCGCGAACATGGTCTCCTTCAGCACCTCGCGCACGTCCAGCGAGGTGCGCCCGCGCAGCTCGTACTCGGTGTGCGCGAGGTGGGCCATCTCCTTCAGGCGCGGGCCGAGCACCTGGCCGCCGAGGTCGCCGACGGTGCACATCATCTTGAGCTCCTCGTCGACCACCATGGTGAGCTCCTCGAGCTCCTTGGGGTCGTGCAGGAACTCCAGCACCGACTCGACGCTCGGGCCCTCGGCCGGGTGCCGGTAGGTGCCCGAGATCGGGTTCATCACCACGGTGCCGCCGGACTGGCGGACGTGGACCTCCGGCGAAGCGCCGACCAGCACGCGCTCCCCGGTGTGCACCAGGAACGTCCAGTACGCGCCGCGCTCCTGCTCCAGCAGGCGGCGGAAGAGGGTCAGCGCGAGCGCCGTGTCGAAGCCGTCGAGGCGGCCGCGGAAGTCCCGGCGGATCACGAAGTTGGCGCCCTCGCCGCGCCCGATCTCGTCCTCGATCACCCGCCGGACGATTCCGGCGTAGCTCTCGTCGTCGATGTCGAAGCTCCCGCCGCCGAGCGCGACGGGCCGCTGCGGCAGCGCGGGCAGCACCTCGGCCAGCGGGAAGGCGTACTGCTCCTCGACGGCCAGCGCCTGCAGCGGGGTGCCGTCGTCGTGCGCGTCGAAGCCGCGCTCGCGGATCTGCCGGTACGGGACGAGGGCGAGCAGGTCGTGGCGGGGGCCGCCGGCGGGCACCCCGGTGCGCACGGGCAGCCCGGCGAGGGTGTCGTGGGCGCCGACGGTGCCCACCAGGACCTCGACGGTGTCCGGGGCGAGGCGCGGGGCGCGGCGGTGCAGCAGGGCGAAGGCCGGGGCGCCGGGGGCGGCGAGGCGGGCGAGCAGATCGGCTGGGGCGGTCACGGTACGGCGGTCCTTCCGGGGCGGCGTGCAGGGAGCGGTCGGTCGCTCTGCCCGGGACGGCCGCCACTGCCGGCGGAACGCCGACGGCCGCCCCGAGGGGCGGCCGTCGTGTCGTCTAGTGGAGACGCGCGATCGGTGGGCCGCCCATCGGGCTGGCCCACCACCAGGAACAGGTGTGTGTCGCGGTCACGGGGACGAGCGTAGCGGATGCTCCGCCGGTGTGAAGTGCCTCACCGAAATGTCCATGGACCGTCTCACCCATCGGGCGGCGGGCACAATTCGGTTGTGGCACCCCGTAGCCTTGCTGCGTGACCGTGACAACTGAGACCAACGGGACAGGCCACTCGTGGCAGTCCCTTCCCGCGGCGCAGCAGCCCGAATGGCCGGACCAAGAGGCTCTGCGCAAGACCCTTGCGGACCTCGCCTCGTATCCGCCGCTCGTCTTCGCCGGCGAGTGCGACCAGCTGCGCGCCCGGCTCGGTGCCGTCGCCCGCGGTGAGGCCTTCCTGCTCCAGGGCGGTGACTGCGCCGAGGCCTTCGACGGCGTGTCCGCCGAGCAGATCCGCAACAAGCTGAAGACGCTGCTGCAGATGGCGGCCGTGCTCACGTACGCCGCCTCGGTGCCGGTGGTCAAGGTCGGCCGGATCGCTGGCCAGTACTCCAAGCCCCGCTCCAAGTCGACCGAGACCCGGGACGGGGTGACCCTGCCGGTCTACCGCGGCGACTCGGTGAACGGCTTCGAGTTCACCCCGGAGTCCCGGATCCCGGACCCGGAGCGCCTGAAGCGGATGTACAACGCCTCCGCCGCGACGCTCAACCTGGTGCGCGCCTTCACCACCGGCGGTTACGCCGACCTGCGCCAGGTGCACGCCTGGAACCAGGACTTCGTGCGCAACTCGCCGTCCGGCCAGCGCTACGAGCAGCTCGCCCGGGAGATCGACAACGCGCTCGCCTTCATGAACGCCTGCGGGGTGGCCCCGGAGGAGTTCCGGACGGTCGAGTTCTACTCCTCGCACGAGGCGCTGATCCTGGACTACGAGACGGCGCTGACCCGCACCGACTCGCGCACCGGCGACCTGTACGACGTGTCCGGCCACATGGTCTGGATCGGCGAGCGGACCCGCCAGCTGGACCACGCGCACATCGAGTTCGCCTCGAAGATCCGCAACCCGATCGGCGTGAAGCTCGGCCCGACCACCTCGGTCGACGAGGCGCTCACCCTGATCGACCGGCTGGACCCGGACCGCGAGCCCGGCCGGCTGACCTTCATCACCCGGATGGGTGCGGGCAAGATCCGCGAGCACCTGCCGGCCCTGGTGGAGAAGGTCACCGCCTCCGGCGCCCAGGTCGTGTGGATCTGCGACCCGATGCACGGCAACACCTTCGAGGCCTCCAGCGGCCACAAGACCCGCCGCTTCGACGACGTCCTGGACGAGGTCAAGGGCTTCTTCGAGGTGCACCGCGCGCTGGGCACCCACCCGGGCGGCATCCACGTGGAGCTGACCGGCGACGACGTCACCGAGTGCGTCGGCGGCGGCGACGAGGTGCTGGTCGACGACCTGCACCAGCGCTACGAGACGGCCTGCGACCCGCGGCTCAACCGCAGCCAGTCGCTGGACCTGGCGTTCCTGGTCGCGGAGATGTACCGCAACCAGTGACACCCGCGGCTTGATCGCAATGTGAGGAAGGCCCCTCCGCCGGACGGCGGAGGG
>NZ_JBHWBW010000142.1:0-16864 GCF_042735675.1 Kitasatospora sp. NPDC059571 | reverse complement strand
TCCCCGCCCCTGCCCCGTCCGCCCCGCCCCATCCACCCCGCCCTGCCCGGCTCGGCGCGCACGCGACGCCAGCGCCCCCTCCTCCCGACGCCGCCGCCCCCGTCTCCCGGCGGCTCCCGGCGCCGGTCTCCCGCGCGCCTGCGTCCGGCCGCCCGCGGGCTGTCGGAGGATCGGCCCAGGACCGGCGGACCGGTCGGCACCCGTAGACTGTTCGCACAAACGAACGATCACTGAGGCGCGCCGGGAAGTCTGGTCGGCACCGCACCACCGGTCTCTCCGCACGACGGGGCGGCCGGAGTCCGCAGCCGTACTGCCCCAGGAGGTCCTCCGTCGTGGCCACGCCGCCGCCCGTACCGCCGCAGCCCGCCCCGGTGCCGCCGTCCGACCCGGACGAGCGCCGGACGTTCCTCGGCCTGCTGTCACTCCCGGAGCGCCGCGTCATCCTGGACGCACTGCGCACCGAGACGGTCGGCGGAATCCTGCTGCTGCTCGCCGCGGTGGTCGCCCTCGTCTGGGCCAACGTCTGGCCGCACTCCTACGAGACCGTCAGCGCCTACACCGTCGGGCCGTCCGAGCCGCTGCACCTGGACCTGTCACTGGAGGCATGGGCAACCGACGGCCTGCTGACCATCTTCTTCTTCGTCGCCGGGATCGAGCTCAAGCGCGAGTTCGTCGCGGGCGACCTGCGCAAGCCGAGCGCGGCGGCGCTCCCGGTGGTCGCGGCGGTCTCCGGCGTGGCACTGCCCGCGATCGTCTATACCGTCGTCAACTCGGTGGCCCACGGGGAGCTGGACGGCTGGGCGATCCCGACCGCCACGGACATCGCCTTCGCGCTCGGCGTGCTGGCCGTGGTGGGCAGTCACCTGCCCTCCGCGCTGCGGGCCTTCCTGCTGACGCTCGCGGTGGTGGACGACCTGATCGCGATCCTGATCATCGCGATCTTCTACACCACCGCCATCACCTACTGGGCGCTGCTGGCGGCGCTCGGCGGGCTGGTGCTGTTCTGGTTCCTCAACCGCCTGCGGGTGCACGGCTGGTACCTGTACCTGCCGCTGGCGTTCGCGATCTGGGCGCTGATGCACGAGAGCGGGGTGCACGCCACGGTGGCCGGCGTGGCGATGGGCCTGATGCTGCGCTGCCACACCGAGCCGGGCGAGGAGCATTCCCCCGGTGAGCACATCGAGCACCTGGTCCGCCCGGTCTCGGCCGGGTTCGCCGTGCCGCTCTTCGCGCTCTTCGCGGCGGGGGTGAGCCTGTCCGGCAAGTCGCTGAGCGACGTGTTCACCCACGCCGTTCCGCTCGGCGCCATGCTCGGCCTGCTGCTCGGCAAGTCGGTCGGGGTCTTCGGCGGCACCTGGCTCGCCGCACGGTTCACCCGGGCCGAGCTCAACCCGCAGCTGACCTGGCGGGACGTGTTCGCCGTCGCCACCCTGGCCGGCATCGGCTTCACGGTCTCGCTGCTGATCAGCGAGCTGGCGTTCCCGTCCGACCCGGCGCTGCAGCGGCAGGCCAAGGCGGCCGTCCTGGTCGGTTCGGTGGTGTGCGCGGCGATCGCCACGGTGCTGCTCAAGCTGCGCAACCGGCACTACCGCGCCCTGTACGAGGAGGAGAACCTGGACTCCGACAACGACGGGATCCCCGACGTGTACCAGCGGCGCACTGACGCACCGTCCGGCTGACACGCCGCCGAAGGAACGCCCCGGAGTGGTGTCCGACCAGCCGGTAGGGGCATGATGCTGAGCTGTCGAAGGATCGCAAGCCGCGCGAAGGAGAACCGCTGATGCCCGCAGGAGCCGCAGACCCGTCCAGCACCGGCCGGGCCCCGTACGAGGGCGAGCGTTCCGTCGGTCAGCTGTTCGCCGCGGCCACCCAGGACCTCTCCGCGCTCGTCCACGACGAGATCGCGCTCGCCAAGGCGGAGATCCGGGCGGACGTGAAGCGCGGGGTCACCGGCGGGGTGTCGGTCAGCGTGGCCGGCGTGGTGGCGCTCGCCTCGATCCCCATGCTGAGCTTCGCCGCGGCCTACGGCCTGCAGGCACTCGGGCTGACCCTCGGCTGGTCGTTCCTGATCGTGGGCGGCGCCTACCTGGTGCTGGCGGCGCTCCTGGGCCTGCTGGCGATGCGCTCCTTCAAGAAGATCGAGAAGCCGAAGCGCACCATCGAGGGGGCGCAGGCGACCGCCGACGTGCTCAAGAACGCGCGTCCGCGGCCGGCGACCAAGGAGGAGATCGACCGCGCGCTCGGCCGGATCTCCTGACCCGCCCCGCGGCGGGGTCCCGGACGCCCGGGGCGGCAGCGGCCTCCGGACGGCCGCCCGCAGGCCGTTCCGTGGCCCAATCGTTCGCGACGACGCGAGTGCCGGAGACGGATTCGTAGCACGGGTATGACAGGCTCTCGGTATGCCGCTGGACCACAAGCCCGTACCCGCCGAGCCCGCCGAGCCTGCCGAGCCCCGGACGGGTGCCGCACGGCCCGCTGCGTCCGGGTCCGCCCCCCGTGTCCGCGCGGCCGGTCGGGCGGTCGACCCCGCGCCGCTCGGCGTCGCCTGGAGCGTCCGCTCCCCCGGGCCCTGGACCCATCGCGACCTGGCCGCCAACGGCGCCCGGTTCCACATCGCCGAGGCGGGCGAGGGCCCGCTGGTGCTGATGGTCCACGGCTGGCCCGAGTACTGGTGGGCCTGGCGGCACCAGCTGACCGCGCTCGCCGAGGCCGGTTACCGGGCCGTCGCGCTGGACCTGCGCGGCGTCGGCGGCAGCGACCGCACCCCGCGCGGCTACGACCCCGGCAACCTCGCACTGGACATCACCGGCGTGATCCGCTCGCTCGGCGAGCGCCGCGCCCACCTGGTCGGGCACGCCGCGGGCGGCTCGCTGGCCTGGGTGGCCGCCGTGATGCGCCCCTCGGTCATCCGCAGCCTGACGGTGGTCTCCGCGGCGCACCCGCGGCACCTGCGCCGCGCGCTGCTCACCGACCGGCGCCAGATCGCCGCGCTGGAGCACGTCGTGGGCTTCCAGCGGCCGTGGATCCCCGAGCGCCGGCTGGTGGCCGACAACGGCGCGCTGGTGGGCGACTACCTGAACTCCTGGACGGGCCCGCACCGGCTGAGCTCGGAGGCGATCTCCGCGTACCGGCAGGCCATCCAGATCCCGTCGACCGCCCACTGCTCGATCGAGCCGTACCGGTGGCTGCTGCGGTCGCTGGCGCGGCCGGACGGCATCCAGTTCGCACGCCGGATGAAGAAGCCGATCACGGCGCCGACGCTGCACGTGCAGGGCGCGGCCGACCCGGTGCTGCTGGCGCACACCGCGCTCGGCGCGGGCGAGTACGTCGAGGCGCCGTACCGCTGGCGGCTGCTCCCCGATGTGGGGCACTTCCCGCACGAGGAGACGCCGGACGAGTTCACCGAGGAACTGGTCTCCTGGATCCGGCAGCACGGCGACTGAGCGCGACTGCCGGGCGGGGTGTGCGGCGGCCCTGTGAAGGAGTCGAGGGGGACCCGGTGAGGATGCGGAAGCGGACCCGGTCAGCGAGCTGACGGAAGTTCATATGACAATCGCATAGGCCGGATGGGCAGTCCGGAAGCGGTTACTCCTGTCGGCCCACGGGCATCCATCCGGTATGACCTGGATGCCCGATCGCGATGCCGCCACCCCGCGCCGACGCCGCCGCGGAAACAGCGCCTCGCAGGACCAGCACCACCAGCCCGAGTGGCCCTACGGGGACGGCCGGGGACGGCCGGAGTCCGCGGGAGCGCACCGCTTGGGGATCCCGCGCATCATCGGCCGCCGCGCCCGCTGGGTCGGCGCCCGGCTGCGCCGCGAGGGCTGACCTCCCGGGCACCGCCGCCCGCCCCGGGGCCCGATCGGATCGGGAGGACGGGACGGGCGGTCACGAGAGGCGGACGTCAGCCCCGCACGGTCACGACGAGACCGTCGGCGCCAGTGCGGTGAACCAGAGCAGCGCGAACGTCGCCACCGTCATCACCGGCACGAGGAACTTGGTCTCCACCCCGTTGCCGCTGCGCTTGATCAGCACGATCTCGTACCGCTCGCGGTGCGGCCAGAGCAGCGGTGCGCCCTGCTTGGTGAGGCAGTCGCCCAGCAGGTGCGCCAGCGCGCCCAGGGCAACCGCGTACGGGAGCCAGCCGGGGGCGCTCGGCAGCCAGCGGTTCAGGCCGGCCGTGCCCAGCGCCGCCATGCCGACGATCGTCAGCCAGGCGGTCGGCCCGTCGCCCGGCGGGTGGATCCGCAGTGCCCGGATCGCCAGGGCCAGCAGGACGAAGGTCAGGCCGAGCGTGAAGTTGCGCCCGAGGTAGCTGATCCCCGCCCAGCTGCCGAGGCCCGTCAGCGCCACGAACAGCAGCGAGTGCGTCGCGTGCCGGTGGCCGCCGGAGATCCAGGCGACCAGCCGGCAGAGCAGCTTGGACACCGGTCCGAGGAAGTGCGCGATCGTCCCGTCGTGGTGGTCCAGGTCCGGCAGCAGCGCGGCACCTGCGCAGAGCACCGTGCCCATGAGGATGTCGGCCGGGGCCAGGTGGACCCCGAGCAGCAGCGGTGGCAGGAACGGCGCCGAGGCCGCGTACAGCATCGCGCCGCTCACGGCGTGCGAGTGACCCATCATCGTCTTGCCTGACCTCCCCATCCGGCGGGCGCCGCAGACGCTATCAGTCCGTGCCGCGCCCGGGGACCGGCCGGGAGGCCACGGTTCAGAGCGCGCAGCCTTCGGTGTCCACCCGCGCAGTGGCGGATGCCCCCTGGGAGGCGTCGTCACGCACCTCGGCCGCGGTCAGCACGTAGCCGGTGTCCGAGCTGTCCAGCGACTTGGCGAAGACCACGCCGTAGACCTCGCCGGCGGGGGTGAGCAGCGGCCCGCCGCTGTTGCCCTGGCGGACCAGCGAGCGGACGGAGTAGACGTCGCGGACGACCTGGCCGCGGTGGTAGATGTCCGGGCCGTTCGCCTGTATCCGGCCGCGGATGCGGGCGGGCTGCACGTTGAACGAGCCGTTCTCGGGGAAGCCGGCCACGATCGCGCTGTCGTTGGTGTGCGCGTCACCGGCGAAGGTCAGGGCCGGCGCGTTGAGCTTCGGGACGTCCAGCACCGCGATGTCGCGCTGCCAGTCGTAGCGGACCACGGTGGCGTCGTACAGGCGGCCGGTACCGCCGATCTGCACGGTCGGCTCGTCGACGCCGCCCACCACGTGGGCGTTGGTCATCACCCGGTGCGGGGCGAAGACGAAGCCGCTGCCCTCCAGCGTCTTGCCGCAGGAGGCGGCGGTGCCAACCACCTTGACCAGGCTCTGCCGGGCGCGCAGCACGGCGGGGCTGCCGGCGAGTGCCGGGTCCGGCGGGTCGACCTCGGTGATCGGCTCGTGCTCGAAGGGGTTGAAGACCTGGGGGAAGCCGTTGCGGGCGAGTTCCCGGCTGAAGTCGGAGAACCAGTTCGGGGCGTCGGAGGGCAGCGCGTCCTGGACGGTGGAGAGCACCGTGGACGTCCGGACCTGCTTGGAGACGGTGGGCAGCGAGGTCCCGGCGAGGGCCGACCCGATCAGCCAGGCGACCAGCAGCATCGAGATCACGTTGACCACCGAGCCGCCGACCGCGTCCAGGGTCTTGACCCGGCCGCGGCCGATCCGGCCGCGGAGCTTCCAGCCGAAGTGGGTGGTGACCGCCTGGCCGATCGCGGCGCACACGATCACCACCACGACCGCCACCACGGAGGCGGTGGTGCCCGGTCCGAGGTGGTGGAGCAGGAAGGGCAGCAGCTGCACCGCGATCAGGCCGCCGCCGAGGAAGCCGAGCACGGAGAGGATGCCGACCACAAAGCCCTGCCGGTACCCCGACACGGCGAAGCCCACCGCGGCGGCGATCAGCAGCAGATCCAGGACATTCACCCAGATACCCTCCCATGGACGGGCCCGGAGGCGGGACGGACGGGGTGCCGGAGGATCGGCCGGGTGCTGCCGGGAGCGGGGGCCGGGTCAGCCCGCGGCCTGCGGGCTCCGGCCGGAGGACTGCCCGGGATCCGCCTCGCGGGGCCGGTCGCGGTCCCGGTAGGACAGGTCGAGGGCCTCGTCGGAGAGCGCGACCGTCCGCTCGGTGTCCCAGGGGACCTCCAGTCCGCTGTGGTGCAGAACACGGTCGATCACACCGGCCGTGAACCCCCACACCAGCCGCCCGGCGACCGCGAACGCGGGGCCGAGGAACCCGGAGGGGTGGCGCAGCCGGGCGCGGTTCGCGGGGTCGGCGAGGTCGGCGATCGGCACCCTGAAGACCGCGCCGGTCTCGGCCGGGTCGACCGGGGCGACCGGGGTCTCGCGGCGCCACCAGCCGAGCACCGGGGTCACCACGAAGCCGCTCACCGGGATGTACAGCGCGGGCAGCGTGGCGAAGACCTGGACGCCGTCGGGGTCGAGCCCGGTCTCCTCCCGGGCCTCGCGCAGGGCGGCCGCGACCGGTCCGGGGCCGGCCGGATCGCCGTCCTCCGGGTCGAGGGCGCCGCCGGGGAAGGAGGGCTGGCCGGCGTGCGAGCGCAGCGACCGGGCCCGCTCGATCAGCAGCAGGTCGGGGCCGGCCGGTCCGTCGCCGAAGAGCATCAGCACGGCGGACGGGCGGCCGCCGGACGGCGGCGGCAGGAAGCGGCTGAGCTGCTCCGGCCGCACAGTCTCGGCGGCGGTGCGCACCGGCAGCAGCCAGGAGGGCAGGCCGTCGCGCTCGATCCGGTCCGTCACGCGGCACCTCCGGCGACCGCGGCCGTCGGTGCCGAGGCGGCGGGCTGCCCCGGGTAGTCGGCGGGCGGGCGCAGCCGCTGGCCGGGCTGGCCGCCGAGTTCGTACTTGAGCAGCTTCGCGGCCTTCTCCGGGTCCGTCTCGCCCTCGCCGTAGGAGGGGCAGAGCGGGGCGATCGGGCAGGCGCCGCAGGCCGGCTTCTGGGAGTGGCAGACGCGGCGGCCGTGGAAGACGACGCGGTGGGAGAGCATCGTCCACTCGGACTTGGGGAAGATCGCGGCGACCGCGGCCTCGACCTTCTCCGGGTCCTGCTCGTCGGTCCAGCCGAAGCGGCGGGCGAGCCGGCCGAAGTGGGTGTCCACGGTGATGCCGGGCACGCCGAAGGCGTTGCCGAGGACGACGTTGGCCGTCTTGCGGCCCACGCCGGGGAGGGTGACCAGGTCGGCCAGCCGTCCGGGCACCTCGCCGCCGAAGTCGTCCCGCAGTGCCGCGGACAGGCCGAGCAGCGACTTCGCCTTGTTCCGGAAGAACCCGGTGGGGCGGATCAGCTCCTCCAGCTCCTCCGGGACGGCCGCCGCCATGTCCTCGGGCGTCGGGTACTTGGCGAACAGCGCCGGGGTGGTCTGGTTCACCCGCAGGTCGGTCGTCTGGGCCGACAGCACGGTGGCCACCAGCAGTTGGAACGGGTCGTCGAAGTCGAGTTCCGGGTGCGCGTAGGGGTACAGCTCCGCCAGCGCGCGGTTGATCCTCCGCGCCCGCCGCACCATCCCGAGGCGGGTCTCCGGCTTCCTCGGTTTCGCGGCCGCCTTCGGCTTCTGCACCTTGCTCTCTGCCATGCACGAAGGCTACGCCGAACCGATCTCCTCGGGTGGTCCCGTTCGGGTTCCGGTACGCGCGGTCCCGACCGATCGGCGGGCGGCGGCCGGGGACGGCCGTCGCGGCCGCTATTTCCGGCCGGGAAACGGAATGCGGACGTCCCTTTCCGGCGGCATGCAACCCGGGCTTCAGGAGAAATTATGAATTTGAGCTTTCTCTGAGGTATCCGCACTGTCCTCGCCGACGGGGGAGCGGATTCCGCGGGCCAAACCCGCCTGCGCAACCAAATGGCGTGACCTGCTTCACAGATCTGACGCTGCGTAGCCGATCGAGGCAGCTTCCTGGCTGGTCAGAGAACATTCGACCGCGATCCGTCACGCACCGCCCGCCGGCGCGGCCACTCTTTGCCTTTTCTTTATGAGTCGCCCCCCGGCGGTCTTGTATGTTCATATTCAGTGCGGCAGCCGCAGGACTGCCGGACGGGGGTGGAACTCTTGTCGGGGGATTTCCTGCAGGCCTGCCGTTCACGCAATGTCAACGGTTTAGGGGAATTTTATGAAGAAGAAGCTGGTGGCCGGCACCGTCGTTTCCGGCATCACCGCGGCCATGCTCATCGGCACGATGGGGACGTCGGCCTCCGCCGCGGCGCTGCCGCAGCAGAAGGCCGCCGCGAACCAGTCGCTCGCGACCGCCACCGTGGTCGGGGACGGCGCCCAGCCGCAGTTCTGGCACGCCATCGCGCAGAGCGTGGCCGCGGCCACCGTGGTCAAGGCCGGCGAGGCCACCGTCAAGCTGACCAGCAAGGTGGTCAAGTCCTCGTCCGAGTCGTCCTCGTCCTCGGAGTCCTCGTCCTCCTCCAGCGGCGGCCCGGTCACGGCCACCGCGGGTCTGCACGGGGTCATCCCGGGCGACGTCCAGTTCGACTCCGCGAACTGACACCCAGTCCGACACAGCACCGTCATCCGCGCCCCGCGGCCTCGCATGCCGCCGGGCGCGGTCACGAGTCACAGGAGCGAGTCCGCCCGATCATGAGCGAAATCCTCGATCGACCACGTGGCGGGGCCATCGTACCGACGGAGGTCACCGTCCCCCCGAAGGTCCGCGCCGCGGTGCTTCTCGCACTGGTCCCGGCCGTCCTCTTCAGCTTCGCCTGCCTGGTCTACAACGCCCCGGCCTCCCCGGCGCGCAACCGGGTGGCCGCCGAGGCGACCTCCTTCATGGAGCCGTACTTCTGGCAGGACTGGCAGCTGTTCGGCCCCACGCCCGGGGACAGCAACACCCTCATCTACCTGCAGGCCGAGGTCCGGGACGCCTCGGGCAAGGTCGTCCAGACGTCCCCGGTGGAGATCGAGGAGGCGATCGACCGCGCCCCGCAGCAGTTCCGCATCAACCCGACGAAGCTGCCCGGAGTCCCCCTCGCCTTCAACGAGTTCGCCCAGCGCTACACCCAGGCGGCCGGGAACATCAAGAAGCTCCCGGAGGCCGAGCGCACCCGGGCCCAGAAGGAGATCGACGAGACCTACCGGACCGACTTCCTCCAGCTGCAGCGGTTCCTCTCCGCCCAGGCGGCCACGCTCTACCCGGAGCAGGACGTCGTCGCGGTGAAGGCCTCGTTCAAGCACCGGCCGATCGTCCCGTTCTCCCAGCGGTACCAGAGCCCGCAACCCCAGCAGCCGGTCAATCCGATGCTGGAGACCTCCTGGCTGGACTACGTCCCGGGGGTGGCCCGATGACCGGATCGCCCGTACGCCGGCTGACCGCCCGTCTGGACGCCCTGGTGCTCTGGCTCGCCCGGGCCGAGCGCAGGCTGATCGGCCTCGCGCTGCTGCGCATCGTCATCGGCTCCGCCACGGTGCTGTACTGCCTGGCGGACTACGACCGGCGGCGGTTCCTCTGGGGGCCGGACTCCTTCTACTCGCCGACGGTGGCGAGCAACGAACTACCGCACTGGGGCTTCTCGCTGTTCCTGGTGAGCGACTCCCCGGTGTGGTTCGAGATCCTCTTCCACCTGGTGATCCTGGTCTCCGTCGCCTTCACCGTCTTCGGCGGGCGGCTGCTGACGGCCGCCCAGGCCGTCCTGATGTGGTCGCTGCACTTCCGCAACCAGGACGTCCTCGAGGGCGGCGACAACCTCGCCCAGATCCTGGTCATCTTCCTGGTGTTCGCGGTCTCCGACGCGTACTTCGCGCCGGGGGCGAAGCAGCGCCGGGCACGGCTGCGGGCGGACACCCGGCCCACGGTCGGCACCGCGGTGCACAACCTTGCGGCCTACCTGATCGTCTTCCAGACCTCGGTGCTGTACCTCGCCGCCGGCTACTGGAAGATCACCGGCAAGCTGTGGCAGGACGGCGCCGCGATGTACTACATCAGCCGGCTCACCGCGTTCCAGATGTTCCCCACCTACGCCCAGGTGATGAGCAGCGCCTTCCTCGGCACGGCCATCTGCTACTTCACCATCTTCACCGAACTGGCCTTCCCGTTCGCGGTGCTGTCCTCCCGGGCCTGGATCCGCAAGGCCAACACGCTGGCGATCGAGGCCATGCACCTCGGGATCATGGCCTGCATGGGCCTGGTCTGCTTCGGCATGCTGATGATCGGCGCCGACTGCACCTGCCTGCGGGACGAGGACTACCGGGCCATGTACCGGAAGTTCCAGGACCTCCGGGAGCGGATCACCGTACGGCTGCGGCCCGCCCTGGCACTGCCGTCCGGGCTCACCGTGGCGCGCACGCCCCGCACCGACACCGGGACGCCGCATGCCGAGTCCTGACCACCGCGCCGAGGCCGCCGCACTCCGGGCATTCCTGCAGGCCGACCCGGCCGACTGGCCCCGGCTCGCTCCGCGGGTCGTGGAGCGGGCGGGGGCCGAGCGGCTCGCCCGGATCATCGACGCCACGCGGGGCCGGGTGGGCGGGATCCGCGAGGTGGCGGACACCCGCGACGGGCTGGCCGTCACCGGCCCGGCCGGCACCGTGCTCGCCTGGGCCGAGCTGGACGACCGCGGGCGGCTCGCCGGCCTGATGGTCGCGCCGTCGGTGCGGGGCCGCCGCGGGCTGCCGCCCGCAGTGACCCGCTGGACCGTCAGGGCCGTCCTCCTGGTGCTGATCTGGCTGCGGGTCGCCGCCTGCTGGTCCGCGCCGAACGTCACCGGATGGGCCGGCTCACTGCTCCTCGTCGCCGCCGGTTACGTCCTTTACGAGGGCTACTGGACGGCTGCGGCGGACCCTTGGTGGCTCCGCCGCGCGGTGGAGGCGGGTGCGCCGGCCGCGCTCGCCTCGGCCTGGCGGCTCCCCGGGCTGCCGGCCGGCGACGACCTGGTCCGGCTCGCGGCCGGCGGGCTGCTGGCGACGGCGGCCACGGCCGTGCTGATCCGGTCCCGTCGGCACCGCTGGGGCGTCACCACGGCGGCGCCGCTCGCCCGATTCCCGCTGCGCGGTTCCTGGTACGTCGGCCAGGGCGGCGGCCGCGGCCTGAACCACCACATCGACGCACCGGAGCAGCGCGGCGCCGTCGACCTCACCCGGGTCGGCCGCAACGGCACCCACCGGGGCTCGGGCCGCCGGCTGGACTGCTACCCGGCCTACGGTGCCGAGGTCCACGCGCCGTGCGACGGCACCGTGGCCGCCGCGGTCGACGGGCTCCCGGACCAAGAGCCGGGCGTCCTGCGGTACGGCCCGCTCTACGGCAACCACGTCGTCATCGACACCGGCTCGGAGCGCATCGTCCTCGCCCACCTGCGGCCCGGCACCGTCGCGGTGACGGCCGGCGAGCAGGTCCGGGCGGGCCGCCTCCTCGGGCAGGTCGGCAACTCCGGCAACAGCAGCGAGCCGCACCTCCACCTCCACGCCGAACGCGGGGGCCAGGGCCTGGACCTGGTGTTCGCGGACGTCGGCGGCCGGCTGTACCGCGGCCGGACCGTCCGCGCCTGATCACCCCGAGCCCCGGGCCCGTGCAGGCCCGGGCCTCCCGACCACGCAGAAAGCCACCCTTCGTGAGAATCCACCGCACGGCCCTGGCGGTCGTGGCCGCCACCCTGCTCGCCACCACCGCGGGAACCGGCTCGGCGCACGCCTCCTCCGGCGGGTCCCGGGCGGTGCTGGAGGGCTCCCGGCCCGCCTACGCCGTCCCCGGGCAGGACCTCGGGGCGGTACCGCCGAGCCAGGTCCTCACCGCCCGGCTCTACCTCGGCTCCCGCGACCCGGCCGGCCTGTCCGCCTTCCTGCGGTCCGTCACCGACCCGGCGGGCCACGACCACGGGCGCTTCCTCAGCCCGGAGCAGTACCGGCAGCGGTTCGCCCTCACCCCGGCCCAGCGCCGCACGGTGACCCGGTGGCTCACCTCCACCGGGCTCACCGTCACGGCCGACACCGACCACTACGTCGAGGTGTCCGGCCCGGAGGCCGCGATGGACAAGGCGCTCGGCACCGCGATCCACCGCTACCGCACCGCCTGGGGACCGTTGCAGGCCCCGGCGCAGAGCGCCAGCGTGCCGGCCGCGGTGGCCGGATCCGTGGTGGCGCTGGACGGGCTGTCCGCCCCGGCCGCCGCCCACCCGGCATCCGCACCGGCCACGGGCCCGCAGGCGGCGGCCAGGGCCGCCGCCGCCCGGGCCGCCGCACCGCGGGCGGACACCGGCACCACCTGCTCCGCGTACTTCGGCGAGAAGCCGGCCACCGGGCTCCCCCCGGCCTACGGCGGCACCGTGCCGTTCACCACCTGCCCCTACACCCCGGCCCAGCTGCGCCGCGCCTACGGGGCCGCCACGCCCGGCGCCACCGGCAAGGGCCGCACCGTCGCGATCGTCGGCGCGTACGGGTCGCCGGTGATGGCGGCCGACGCCGACCGGTTCGCCCGGGCCACCGGTGACCGGCCGCTGCGCCCCGGCCAGTACCAGGAGCAGGTGGACCCCGCCCACTGGCAGGTCGGCTCGTCCTGCGCTCCGCCGTCCGCCTGGGCGGGCGAGCAGGCGCTGGACGTCGAAACGGTGCACGGGTACGCCCCCGACGCGGCGATCCGCTACGTCGGCGCGAACTCCTGCCTGGACGCCGACCTGATGGCGGCCGAGGCCTCCGTGATCGACCACAGGTCCGCCGACATCATCACCAACTCCTGGGCGGAGATCATCCATTCGCAGCCCGGCCACCTCACGCCCGGCCTGGTCGCCGCATGGGACATGCTCTTCCAGCAGGCCGCGGCCGAGGGGATCGGCGTGTACTTCGCCGCCGGCGACTGCGGGGACTCCTCGCCGCAGGCGGCCGAGAGCGGGCTGAACTGCGACGCCAAGACCACCGCCGCCCAGGCCGACTTCCCCAGCGGCGACCCCTGGGTCACCTCGGTCGGCGCGACCACGCTGGCCACCGACCGCAACGGCGACTACGCCTGGGAGACCAGCATGGGCGACGCCGTGTCGATCCGCCCGGAGGGCACCTCCCCCTGGGCGCCGCTCCCCGGGGTGTTCACCTTCGGCGGCGGCGGCGGGCCGAGCGACTTCCCGCAGCCCTGGTACCAGCGGGGCCGCGTCCCGGCCGGCAGGTCCGGCACCACGGCCCGGCGGGACACCCCCGACGTCTCCCTGGAGGGCGACGGTGCCGTGCCGGTCCTCATCGGCTACACCGTGGACGGCACCTTCCAGCTGATGGGCTTCGGCGGCACCTCGGCGGCGAGCCCCGGCTTCGCCGCGATCCAGGCCGACGCGGAAGAGGAGACCGGCCGCCCGATCGGCTTCGCCAACCCGCTGCTGTACGCGCTCGGCCGCGCCGGCGTCTTCCACGACGTCACCGACCGGCCGGCCGGCGGGCCCACCGCGGTCGTCCAGGACCTGGGGGCCGCCGCCGGAGACCTGCGCTACCTGCTCTACACCGTCGGCCAGGACTACGGGCTGCACGCCGCTCCCGGGTACGACGAGGCCACCGGGCTCGGCTCGCCGAACGCCGCCTACCTGCGCTGGTTCCGCAGCCATGGCTGACGCCGTCGTCGTGGGCAGCGGCCCCAACGGCCTCACGGCGGCCGTGGTGCTCGCCGAGGCCGGCCTGGCGGTCACCGTCCTGGAGGCCGCCGACACCATCGGCGGGGGCACCCGCAGCAGCGAGCTCACCCTGCCCGGGCTGCTGCACGACCACTGCTCGGCCGTCCACCCGATGGCGGTGGGCTCCCCCGGAATGCGCGGCCTCGGCCTGGAGCGCCACGGCCTGGAGTGGCGTCTGCCGGAGGTCGACCTCGCCCATCCCCTGGACGGCGGGCGGGCGGTCGCCATGCACCGGTCGGCGGAGCTCACCGCTGCCGGGCTCGGCGCGGACGGTCCGGCCTGGCGGCGCCTCTTCGAGCCGCTGGCCGAGCGGTTCGACGCGCTCGCGGAGGACCTGCTCGGCCCGCCGCTGCGCCTGCCCGCCCACCCGGCGGCGCTGGCCGGGTTCGCGGCGCGGGCGGCCCTGCCGGCCGCCGCCGTCGCCCGGCGCTGGCGCACGCCGCAGGCCCGGGCCCTGTTCGCCGGCGTCGCCGCCCACGCCCTGCGGCCACTGGGCAGCCCGGGCAGTTCGGCGATCGGGCTGATGCTCGTCGCGGCCGGTCACCGCCGGGGCTGGCCGGTCGCCCGCGGCGGCTCGCGCAGCATCACGGCCGCGCTGGCCGCCCGGCTCGCCGAACTCGGCGGCACCGTCGAGACGGGGGTGCGGGTCACCTCGCTGGCCCAGCTGCCGCCCGACGCGCTGGTGATGCTCGACGTCGCACCGCAGGACGCGCTGGCCATCTGCGGCGACCGGCTTCCGGCCCGGGTCGCCCGGGCGTATGCGCGGTGGCGGTACGGGCCCGGCGCGTTCAAGGTCGACCTCGCGGTCGAGGGCGGGATCCCGTGGCGCGACGAGGTGTGCCGCCGGGCCGGCACCGTCCACCTGGGCGGGACGATCGAGGAGATCGCCCGGACCGAGCGCATGATCGCGGCCGGCCGGCTGCCGGAGCGGCCGTTCGTCCTGATCGGCCAGCAGTACCTCGCGGACCCCGGCCGCTCGGCGGGGACGACGCACCCGGTCTGGGCGTACGCCCATGTGCCCAGGGGCTGGCAGGGGGACGCCACCGAGGCGGTGCTGGACCAGATCGAGCGCTTCGCACCGGGGACGCGGGACCGGGTCGTGGGCCGTGCGGCCACCGACACCCGCGCCATGGCCCGCCACAACCCGAACTACGTGGCGGGCGACATCCTCACCGGCGCCAACACCCCCCGGCAGCTGGTCGCGCGGCCCCGGCTCGCACTCGATCCGTACAGCACCGGGATCCCCGGGGTGTACCTGTGCTCCGCAGCGACGCCCCCGGGCGCCGGCGTGCACGGCATGTGCGGGGTCGGCGCGGCGCGGTCGGCCCTGCGGCGACCGACCCGCAATGCCCTAAAGCGCCGCTAACCGATCCCTCAACTATGCCTAACAGTACGGGAATTGGGCATATTCAGCCTCTAAGGTCGGATCATGAACCAGCACAATCCGAGCGGGCTCCGGGCGATCCGCGCCCATGGCGCGGCCGTCCCCCGGTCATGGGTGCCGGCCGCGTCCGGCCTCGCCTGCCAGGTGATCGGCCTCCTGGACCTGCTGAACGCCGTATTCCCGGGCTTCCGGCGCTCCCGGATGCACGGCTTGCTCGGCGACCTGCCCGGCGGCGTCACCACCCTGGCCGCGGTCGGCTCGCTCACCAGCGGGCTGCTGCTGCTCCTGCTGGGCCACGCGCTGCGGCGCCGCAAGCGCCGGGCCTGGCGGGCGGTGGTCGCGCTGCTCCCCGTGAGCGCCGCCCTGCACCTGCTGCACCGGCACGAACCGGCAGCCGCGGCCGTCCCGCTGGTCCTGCTGCTGGTGATCCTGGTCCACCGCCGGGAGTTCTACGCGGCCGCCGACCCGCGGACCCGCCTGCGGGCACTGGCCGGCCTGCTCGGCCTGGGCACGCTGAGCGTGCTGCTGGGCCTGGTCATCGTGAGCGTCCACCCCGCGAGCGGGGACCGCGGGCCGGCCATGGCGGAACGCCTGGAGCAGGTGGTGTACGGCCTGTTCGGGGCCGAGGGGCCGATCCGCTACACCTCCGAGCGGGCCGCCGACCTGGTCGGCTGGTCGCTCGGCACGCTCGGCCTGCTGACCGCCCTCACCACCGCGTACCTGGCACTGCGCCCGGAGACGCCCGACCCGGTGCTCGGCGCGGAGGACGAGGCGCGGGCCCGGGCGCTGCTGGACCGCTGCGGCGCCCGCGACTCGCTGGGCTACTTCGCGCTGCGGCGGGACAAGAGCATGGTGTTCTCCCCCTCCGGCAAGGCCGCGATCGCCTACCGCGTGGTGTCGGGGGTGATGCTGGCCTCCGGCGACCCGATCGGCGACGTCGAGGCGTGGCCGGGCGCGATCAAGGTCTTCATGGCCGCCGCGCGGGCGCACGCCTGGGTTCCTGCCGTGGTGGGCTGCAGCGAGACCGGCGGCGAGGTCTGGGCCAGGGAGACCGGCCTGGACGCCCTGGAGCTCGGCGACGAGGCGGTCGTGGACGTGCCCGGCTTCTCGCTGTCGGGCCGGGCGATGCGCAACGTCCGGCAGATGGTGAAGCGGATCGGTCGCAACGGCTACACCTGCCGGGTCCGCCGGGTCGCCGAGCTGGACGACGCGGAACGGCAGCGGATCGGCGACGCGGCCGCGCGCTGGCGGGGGACGGCCGTGGAGCGCGGATTCTCCACCGCCCTGGGCCGCTTCGGGGATCCGGCGGACGACGGGTGCATCGTGGTGACCGCCCACCGGGCGCCCGACCCCGCGGCCGGCGAGGACCCGGCCGGCGACGACCTGAAGGCGGTGCTGCACTTCGTGCCGTGGGGGCCGGAGGGCATCTCGCTGGACCTGATGCGGCGCGACCGGTCGGCCGACCCCGGACTCAACGAGCTGCTGATCGTGGCCTCGCTGGAGGCCGCCGCCGGCCTGGGGGTGCGCCGGGTGTCGCTGAACTTCGCGGTGTTCCGCTCGGCGCTGGCCCGGGGCGAGCGACTCGGGGCCGGGCCGGTCCTGCGAGTGTGGCGCGGACTGCTGGTCTTCGCCTCGCGGTGGTTCCAGATCGAATCGCTGTACCGCTTCAACGCAAAATTCCAGCCCGTCTGGGAACCGCGCTTCCTGCTCTTTCCGCAGACCCGCGACCTGCCTCGGATCGGCCTGGCCGTCATGCGGGCGGAGGCCTTCATCACCCTGGAACTCCCGACGGTCGGCCGGGCCCGGCGGCGCACCCCGGCGGTGCCTTCGCCGGGCCGCGCGGAGAATCAACCCTCCGGGTGACCGGCGGGCCGGGCGGGCCGGGCCGCCGCACCCCGGAAGGAATGCGGTGGCC
>NZ_JBHWBW010000141.1:0-16912 GCF_042735675.1 Kitasatospora sp. NPDC059571 | reverse complement strand
GACCCCCACCCGCCGCCGCGCCGGCCCCCCCTCCTTCGTGGCGGGAGTGTCGCGCGCGTAATGGCAGTCTTAGCGGTGGTACAGGACGTTGCCCCGGCCGGTGGCCGCATCGGTGAAGAAGACGAACGGCAGGCCGCTGAGGTCGAGGCGCTCGGCGGCGTCGCCGACGGTCAGGGCGGGCACGCCGGCCGTGCTCACGGACAGGCCGGGCGCGGGCTCGGGCGGCGGGCCGGCGGCGACCACCAGGTGACCCCCGGTGGCGGGGTCGCGGTAGACCACGCTGTCGCAGCCGCTCACCTCATCGGTGAACAGGTGGAAGTCGTAGTCCATCGCCTCCATCTCGAACACCGCGGCCCGGACGCTCCGGCGCGCCAGGCTGTAGGCCTTGTGGCGCTCGATCCGACGATCCTCGGCACGGCGCGCCCGGCGCTGCGGACGGTGGTCGTCCGTGGCGCCCGGGTGGTGGTCCCGGTGGCGGCCCATCCGGGCGAGGCGGGCCGTCAGCCGGTCCCGGAGCAGGTCCACGGCCTCCTGCATGGTCGCAGCCGCAACGTGGGCACGCACGGGCCTGCCGTTCAGATCCACGGTGGCCTGGGCGAGCGAGGGCCTGGCCACCGCATGGTTGGGTTCCTGGGTGAGTTTCACCCGTGCGGCGAGGATCGGCTCGTCCAACCGCTCGAGCACGGCGAGCAGTTTCGTGCGGGCGTAGTCGGGTGCGGCCAGGGACACCTGGCCGCGCACCTCCACCAGCACCTCGACGGCGGGCCGGATTCGCGTTCGGTTCATCATGTTTCCTTCCGGGTGGGTTCAGACTGCCGTGCGCCGACCGGCCGGGTCGTGGGCCGAAGGTGCCGGCGGCCGTGCTGCCGACCCCGGCCCCGGCCCCGCGGCTCTCACGACCGGCCGGACGACGGTGCCCGTGGTGCCGAGGACGGTGCCGAGGGCGTCGTCCAGCGGGCCGATGACGGCGAGCCGGCCGGTACGTTCGGTGAAGGCAGCGGCCGCCTCGGCCTTGGGCCGCATCGATCCGGCGGGCAGGTCGAGTTCGCGCAGCCGCTCGGGGGTGACCGTGGTGAGCGGGCCGGGGTGAGCGGCCCCGAAGCGGGTGAACACATGGGTCACGTCGGTGAGGATCAGCAGTGCGTCGGCATCGATCTGCTCGGCGAGCAGCGCGGCGGTGCGGTCCTTGTCCACGACGGCCTCGACGCCGCGCAGGCGGCCGCTCCCCGGATCGCGGACCACGGGCACACCGCCGCCGCCCGCGGCGATCACCACGGCACCGGTGGCCAGCAGGGCGCGGACGGAGGACAGTTCGACGACGGCGCGCGGCTCGGGCGAGGGAACGACCCGCCGCAGGTGAGCACCGTCCCGGGCACAGGTCCAGCCGCGTTCGCGCTCCATCGCCCCGGCCCGGTCCGCGGTGAGCCGGCCCCCGATGAACTTGTCCGGACGGTGGAAGGCGGGATCGTGCCGGTCGACCTCGGTGTGGGTGACCAGTGCGGCGACCTCGCGGCCGGGCAGCCGGTCGGCCAGCTCCCTGGCGAGCAGGCTGCCGATCATGCCCTGGGTCTGAGCGCCCAGCAGGTCCAAGGGGTACGGTGCGGCGAGTTCGGGGTCGCTCTCGCTCTCGACGGCGAGCAGGCCGACCTGCGGACCGTTGCCGTGGGTGATCACCAACTCGTGTCCGGCGAGGACGAGCTCGGCGAGCGAGCGGGCGGCGTCGTGGACGTGGTGCTGCTGGACGGCGGCGTCGGGCCGTTCGCCCCGCCGGAGGAGGGCGTTTCCGCCGAGGGCGGCGACGATTCGCATGATCAGTTGCTCCCCAGGGTGGCGACCAGGATCGCCTTGATGGTGTGCATCCGGTTCTCGGCCTGGACGAAGACCAGCGAGGCGGGCGACTCGAAGACCTCGCCGGTCACCTCCAGGCCGTCCAGGCCGTGTTCGTCGGCGAGTTCGGCACCGAGGTCGGTGCTGCGGTCGTGCAGGGCGGGCAGGCAGTGCAGGAAGGCGGTGTCCGGGTTGCCGGTGGCGGCCATGGTCCTCGCGTTGACCTGGTACGGCAGCAGCAGCTCGATCCGCTCCTTCCACCGGGCGTGGTCCTCCCCCATGGAGACCCAGACGTCGGTGTACAGGTAGTCGGCGCCGCGCACCGCCTCCGCGACCCGGTCGGTGAGCAGGAGCCGGGCGCCGCTGTCCCGGCCGAGCTCCCGGCACGCGGAGACCAGCGACGGATCGGGCCACAGGGATCGCGGCGCGGCGATCCGCACGTCCATGCCGAGCAGGCTGCCCATCGCCATCAGGGAGTTCGCGGTGTTGTTGCGGGCGTCGCCGAGGTAGCAGAAGGAGATCTCCTCCAGCGGTTTGCGGCTGTGCTCGCGCATCGTGAACACGTCGCACAGGCTCTGCGTCGGGTGGCACCGATCGGTCAGGCCGTTGTAGACGGGCACCCCGGCGTGCGCCGCCAGGTCGGTGACGGTGTCCTGGGCGAAGCCGCGGTACTCGATGCCGTCGTAGAGCCGCCCGAGCACGCGGGCGGTGTCGGCGACGGACTCCTTGTGACCCAGGTGCGAACTGTCCGGCCCCAGGTAGGTCGTCGTGGCACCCTGGTCGGCGGCGGCGACCTCGAAGGCGCAGCGGGTGCGGGTGGAGCTCTTCTCGAAGATCAGGGCCAGGCGCCTGCCGACGAGGTGCCGGCGTTCGGCGCCGGCCGCGCGGGCGTCCTTCAGGTCGGCGGCGAGGTCGAGCAGGTGGTGGATCTCGGCCGCGGTGAAGTCGAGTTCGCTCAGGTAGTGGCGGCCGTGCAGGTCGATCGTCATGGGATGCCCTTCGTCGTTCCGGTCAGGTGGCGGGGTCGCGCTGGATGGGGCAGCTCATGCAGCGCGGACCGCCGCGGCCGCGGCCGAGCTCCGAGCCGGCGATGGTGACGATCTCGATGCCCTGCTTGCGCAGGTACGTGTTGGTGGTGGTGTTGCGTTCGTAGCCGACGACGACACCGGGTTCGAGGGCCAGGAAGTTGCTCCCGTCGTCCCACTGCTCGCGCTCGGCCGCCCGGAAGTCCTGTTCGGCCGACAGGAAGCGGACGGTCTCCAGGCCGAGCGCCCCGGCGAGGGAGGCGGCGAGATCGGTGTCGGGAGTGACGTCGAAGCCGGCCGGCCGCTCGGGCGCCGGGGTGAGGGTCCAGGAACGCAGCTGGTCGGCCACGCCCGGGTAGAGGGCGAAGGTGTCCTTGTCGATCATCGTCATCACCGTGTCCAGGTGCATGAAGGCGCGGCTCTGCGGCAGGCGGACGGCGATCAGCCGGTGAGCGGTGCCGGTCAGGAAAAGCTGCTGGGCGAGGACCTCGACGGCCTGGGCGGTGGTCCGCTCGCCCATCCCGACCATCACCACGCCGGGCGCCGGGACGTGGACGTCGCCGCCCTCCAGGCTGAGCCCGCCGGTTGCCGTGGTGCCGTCGATCAGTGGGGGCGCGGCATCGGCGAAGAGCGGGTGGAACCGGTAGATCGCGGCGGTGTGCAGGGTCTCCCGGCGGCGGGCCGGCCTCGCCATCGGGTTGAGGCTGTACCGGGCGCCGATCCAGCAGGAGTTGTCGCGCGGGAAGAGGTGGTTGGGCAGCGGAGGAAGGGCGAAGTCCTGCTCGTCGACGGTGTGCCAGACCAGGCTGTGCGGGCTGCGCAGCGGCAGATCGTCCTTGAGGACGCCGCCGATCAGGTACTCGGCCAGGGTCGGACCGTCCAGGTCCGCGCACAGTGCATGCACCGGATCGACCAGCGCGGGACCGACGGTGGCGGGGTTGACCACCTGTCCGAGCACCCAGGCGCGGGCCGGCGGCAGATCGAGCGTCTGGGCCAGCAGGTCCGCGTAGTGGTGGACGCGTACGCCGTGGTCGCGCAGCACCTGGGCAAAGGCGTCGTGCTCGTCGCGGGCCCGCTCGGCCCACAGGATGTCGTCGAAGAGCAGCCCGTCGACGTTGCGGGGGGTCAGCCGGGCGAGCTCCAGGCCCGGACGGTGCAGGATCACCTGGCGCAGGCGGCCCGCCTCGGAATCGACACGCAGGGTGGACATCGGTCGCGCTCCTCGGGTTTCAGTTCTGGTGGCGCGCCGTCAGCGCGCGGCGCAGGAGGGTCGGCAGGCCCACCGGACGGGCGGTTCGAGCCGCCGTCGGCAGCGGATCGGCGGTCCGGGCCTGCGGTCCGGCACCGGGTCCGGTCGCGGCGGCAGTCCCGGCGGTCGTCCTCGCGCGCCCCAGCCAGACGTAGACGGGGATGCCGAGCAGGACGGCGAACAGGCCGTAGTAGACGGTCTGGTAGCCGCTGCCCTGGATCGACCAGTACGAGAAGGCGAGAGCGAGCAGGGTGACGGCGACGTCGCGGCCGAACCGCCGCCGGGTCAGCTGCTCACGGCCGTGCCGGGCCAGCCAGTACAGCTGGGCGGCCGCCGAGACCAGATAGGGGATGACCGCGGTGAGCACGCTCAGCAGCACGATCTCGGTGAAGACCTTGGTGAACCGGGTGTAGCTGACGACGGCCAGCAGCGACGCGAGGACGGTGGCGGAGACGATGCCGAACGCCGGCACCCCACTGCGGCCCCGGGTGCCGGCGAACGCGGCCGGGAAGAGCCCGTCGCGGGCGGCGGCCATCGGCATCTCGGCGCAGATCAGGGTCCAGCCGTTGAGGGCATCGAGGCCGGAGACGATCGCCGCCGCGGCGACCAGGTTCCCGGCCCAGTGACCGCCCGCGATGGTGTTCACGGCATCGGTGAAGGGTGCGGTGGAGGAGCCGAGTCGGGCGTGCGGGACGGTGCCGAAGACCGCCAGGGTGCCGAGCAGATAGATCGCGGCGCAGGCCAGGGTGCCGTACACCGTCGCCCGCGGCACGTTGCGCCTGGGCTCGCGCACCCGTCCGGCGGCCACCGAGGCGGTCTCCAGGCCGATGTAGCTGAACAGCGCGATCGCGCCGGCCGCCGACACCGCACTCAGGGCGGAGGTGCCGCCGGCGTTGAACGCACCGAAGTTGGCCGCCCTGACGAAGAACAGCCCGGCCGTGGCCATGAAGGCCAGCGGAACGAACTTCAGAACCGTGGTGGCCATCTGGAACGCACCGATGCTGCGCACGCCGGTCAGGTTGACGACCGCCGGCACCCAGAGGCCGGTCAGCGCGATCACGATCGAGCCCCCGGTGTGGTGGCCCTTGTTGACGAACACCTCGACGTAGCCGACCCAGGCCACCGCGATGGCGGTGTTCCCGGCCCAGGCGGTGATCCAGTAGGACCACGCGGTGAGGAATCCGGTGAACTCGCCGAATGCCTCTCGGGCATAGACATAGGGCCCGCCGCTGCCCGGCACCCGTTCGGACAGCCGCCCGAAGACGGCGGCCAGTGCCAGCGCCCCGAGGGTCACCAGCACGAACGCCACCAGCGAGATCGGTCCGTAGGGCGCGAGTGCGGAGGGCAGTGCGAACACGCCGGTGCCGATGATGCTGCCGACGACCAGCGCGGTGGCCACGGGCAGCCCGAAACCGTCCCGGCCTCCTTGCGGTCCGTCAACCACTCGGCTCTGCCGCGGCTTCCCGCGATCGTGTCCGGACATGGGGCGCTCCTCTGCGTTGTGCTCCGGGAGGCGGGCGGGCACCGTCCGCCCGTCGCTCACGGTGACGATCCTGGTGCGGCGACCGGGAGTCGCCCCAGGGACCATCAGGCCCCGTTCGCGACGCCACCCGTCCCGCCGCCCGCACGCCGGTGGTCCCCGGGGCCCTGCGGCCCGGACCGACCCGGAGCCCCCGGCGGAGCAGCACGGAGGCCGTGCGTCCGCCCCGCCGGGGCGGCGGGCCGGTGCAGTGAGGGACCACCGGCCCGTCTCCCGACCCGGTCGGTCCCTGTCCCCGGCCGAGCGGGCGACGAGAGGGTTCTTCCGGTGCAGGAGCGGTGCGGACGCCCGGATCGCACGCCCTGCCGACGACCCCGGAGGAGAGCACCGATGACGCGCCGCATCCTGACCGGAATCGACGGATCCGCACGCAGCGCGGCCGCGGCCCACTGGGCGGCTGCGGAGGCGGAGCGCCGCGGCACTCCGCTGCGGCTGCTCCACGCCTGGCCGTGGCTCGACCCCCGGGACGCCGAGGACGCCGCGAGCCCGGGGAGCGGTGATCTGCGCCCGGCCGCGCTCCGGGCACTGGCCGAGATCGCCGAGGACGTCCGCCGGCACCGCCCGGGACTCACCGTCGAGACAGCGGTGACGGGCGACGACCCGGTCGATGCACTGGTCAAGGCGGCCGAAGGCCAGGAGCTCCTCGTCATCGGCTCACGCGGCCTCGGCGGCTTCGCGGGACTGCTGGCGGGCTCGGTCGCCCTCGCGGTGGCGGCCCGCGCCGACGTCCCGATCGTCCTGGTCCGGGCCGACCGGCCCACCTCGCGCCGGGGTGGCGCGACGGTCCGGGGCGAGGTCGTGGTGGGCGTGGACACCCGTCAACCCTCGAGGTGCGTCATCGACTTCGCGTTCGCCGAGGCCGCCCGGCGCGGCGCACGGCTGCGGGCCGTCCACGGATGGGATCCGGTGCCGCGGTGGGCCGCCACCTCCCGGGCGCGGCCGCAGGCCGAGATCACCGCCCGGGAGTCGGCCCTCCTGAGCCGGCTCACCAGGACCCTCGCTCCGGCCCAGGCCGGGTACCCGGAGGTCACCGTGGTCGCCGACGTCCGGCAGGGCAACCCGGCCCACGCCCTCGTCGCCGCCGGCGAGGACGCCGACCTGGTCGTCGTCGGCCGCCACGACCACCCCCGCCCCTTGGGCATGCGGCTCGGCCCCGTCGCCCACACCGTGCTCCACCACTGCGCCGTGCCGGTCGCCGTGGTCCCGCACGGCTGAAGCCGACCCGCACACACCCTGCACCCGCACCCACCTGAAGGGCCTCCGACGATGACCAGCACGCCCCGTACTCGCCTGACCCATCCGTGGCGCAGCAGCCTGCGCCGGGCGCTCGGCACCGAGTGCAACGAGTTGGCCCGGCCGGAGGACCGGGCCCGCAGCCGGGCCGAGCTCCTCGCCGCTCTCGCGGCCGGCCTGGCGTTCCTGCTCGGTACGACGGCCGCATGGACCGATTTCAACGCCGCCGAGCACCGGACCACCGCAGCCGCCTCCCGGCTCCACCGTCTCGACGCCGTCCTGCTCACCCCGGCCCGGCCGACGACCGACGGCACCGATCCCGCCCGCTACCGGGCCACTGCCGCCTGGACGTTCCCCGCCGGACAGGGTCAGACCGGTACGGTCGGCGTCGCCCGCCGCGCCCCGGCCGGCGCCACGACCCGGATCTGGGTCGGCGACACCGGCCGCCCGGCCGCGACCCCGCCGGCCACCGCCGACCTGGTCGCCGGCGCCGCCTGCGTCGGCCTGCTCGTCCTGGGCTTCCTCTCCGTCCTCATCGCCGTCGGCCTGGAACTGCGGGTGAACACCCTGGACCGCCGCACCGCCACGGCCTGGCAACGCCGCTGGGCCGAGGTCGAGCCGGTGTGGAGCGGACGCGCCGCGCGCCGGCCCAACACCGGTGACCCCCGGCACGGCTGAACGATCACCGCTCCGACGGTGCCTCACTCCGTCCCGTGTGCCCGGACGGCGAGGGCACCGCCGTCGCGCCCGCTCCTCCCCGCGACGGCCCCGCCCGGGCCGCGGACACCGGGCGCTCCGCGCCACCTGGGCCGAACGGCCCTATGACCGGAACCCGTTGTCCGGCAGACTACGCTCAGTCTTGACATGACCCGCCGCAGGGCGGTCCCCCGGAGACGGAGCGGTGATGGCGGGCAATACAGCACACGACGCGGACAACCCGGTCCGGGTGTTCCTCCTCGACGACCACGAGGTGGTCCGCCGGGGCGTGCACGACCTCCTGGACGCCGAACCCGGCCTGACCGTGATCGGCGAGGCCGCCACGGTCGAGCAGGCACTCGCCCGGGTGCCCGCGCTGAAGCCGGACGTCGCGATCCTGGACATGCGCCTGCCCGACGGCAACGGCGTGACCGTCTGCCGCGAGCTGCGCTCGCGGATGCCCGACCTGGCCTGCCTGATCCTCACCTCCTTCGACGACGAGGAGGCCCTGCTGGACTCGATCATGGCCGGCGCCGCCGGCTACGTGCTCAAGCAGATCAGCGGGACCGACCTCGTCTCCGCGGTGCGGACGGTCGCCTCCGGCCAGTCCATGCTCGACGCCAGTGCCACCACCCGCCTGATGGCCCGCCTGCGCGGCGACACCGCTCCCCCGGCCGCCGACCTGCCCCGGCTCACCGAACGCGAGCAGGAGATCCTCGCACTGATCGGCGAAGGCCTGACCAACCGCCAGATCGGCCAGCGCCTCTACCTCGCCGAGAAGACGGTCAAGAACCACATCTCCCGCCTGCTGGCCAAGCTCGGTGTGGAACGCCGCGTCCAGGCCGCCGTCATCGCCACCCAGGCCCAGGCCGTCCACGACCAGGCCACCGCCCGCCCGGCCCGCTGAGCCGGCGGGCGCGTCGAGCGGCGAAGGTCTCCCGCACACGGGGACCGTCCGCCGGACAGCGGGGACCATCGGTCCCTCGCCCGCCGGAGGTCGGCCGTCCAGCATGGACGCCATGACAGCCGAATTCACCCCGCTCGACGAGCGGCAGTGCCTCAGTCTCCTCGGCAGAGCAGCCGTGGGTCGACTGGTGTACACCACCGGCGCGCTGCCCGCCGTGCTGCCGGTCCGGTACCGGCTCAGTGCCGACGGCAGCGTACTGCTGCGCACCGATGCCGACCCGGAGATCGCCCGGGCGGTTGCCGACGCGGTTGTCGCCTTCGAGGTGAGTCAGCTCGACGAGGCCGACGGCAGTGGCTGGACCGTCACCGTCCTCGGACGCGCCGATGTCATCCGGCCGGCGAACGATGCCCGCCCCCTCACGCCGGACCCGCCCGGCCCGGCGACGGCGACCGACCGTGCGACCGTGCGGATCCGCGCGGAGCTGGTCACGGGTCGCTCCCTCGCGGGCACACCGGTCCGCGAGGCGGGGACCTCGTCCGGGTGAGGGCGGCGGTGCATCACGCCAGCGGAGCGGACCACACCAGGACGGTGCCGCCCTCGGCCGGGCTCTCCACCTCGAAGACCCCGCCGACCCCCTCGGCACGCTCCGCCAGATTCCGCAGCCCGCTGCGCCGTCCCTGCCGGGGAATCCCCACCCCGTCGTCGCGTACGGTGAGGACGACCTGCTGCCCGGTGGCCCGGAGCGAGACCTCCACCCGGCCCGCCCGGGCGTGCCGGGCCGCGTTGCTCAAGGCCTCCCCCAGCACCGCCACGACGTGCTCCGCGACCGGGCCCGGCACATCGGTGTCCAGCAGGCCCTCCATGCTCAGACGCGGAGCGAAGCCCAACGCCGCCTGAGCCTGCTCGACGGCCCGCACCGCCATGGCCCGCAGACCCTGCCCGATCTCCTCACGCGCCCGCAGTCCGAAGATCGTCGACCGAATGATCTTGATCGTCTCATCCAGGTCGCCGACCGCCCGCAACACCCGGTCCGACGCCTCGGGATGGTCGATGAACCTGGCAGCGCTCTGAAGCGTCATCCCCGTGGCGAACAACCGCTGGATCGCCAGGTCGTGCAGATCACGCGCGATCCGATCACGGTCCTCCAGCATCGCCAACTGCTCCGTGTCGCGCCGCCGCTCGGCGAGTTCCAGCGCCAGCGCCGCCTGATCGGCGAACCCCGACAACGGACCGATCTCCCGATCGGTGAACACCGGCTGGCCCGGCCGCCGTCCCAGCAGCAGCACCCCCTCCGCGGCCCCCTCCCGCCGACCCAGCGGAACCGCCACCGCCGGGCCCACCCCGTCCGACCTGCACGGACTCGCGGACAGTCGCGAATCGGCCGTCAGGTCGGCCGTGGTCGCCGGTCGGCCCTGCATGCACGCCTCACCCGACAGCGTCCCCGCCAGCGGCACCACCAGCCCCTGCCGGGCCGCTCGGTCACCGCCCAGCGCCAGCTCCACCCGGACCGTGTCCGTGCCCGAGACCGGGACCGACACATCCGCCAGATCCGCCCCCGTGATCTCCCGGGCCCGCCCCGCGATCAACTCCATCACCTCGGCCCGGGAGGCCCCGGACAGCAGACTGCTGGTGATCTCGGCATTCGCACCCAGCCAACGCTGCTGGCGCTGCGCCTCCTCGTACAGCCGGGCGTTGTCGATCGCCACCCCGGCGGCCACGGCCAGTGTCGAGATCACCGACTCGTCGTCGGCGTCGAACTCCCCACCACCGCGCTTGTCCGTCAGATAGAGGTTCCCGAAGACCTCCTCGCGCACCCGCACCGGCACCCCGAGGAACGACCGCATCACGGGGTGGTGCGCCGGACAGCCGTACGAGGCCGGATGCGCCGACAGATCCGTCAGCCGCAACGGCTCCGGATGCCGGATCAGCTCACCGAGAATCCCCCGGCCGGTCGGATACGGGCCGATCGGCGCGATCTCCTCCGGCGACAGGCCGACCGTCAGGAACTGGGACAGCGACTCACCGTCCGGACCGATCACTCCGAGCGCCGCGTACCGGGCGTCCACCAGTACCGCCGCCGCCTCCACGATCCGCCGCAGCACATGGGTGAGGTCCAACTCCCGCCCTACCGACAGCACCGCCTCCAAGAGGCTGTGCACCCGGTCCCGGGTCCCCCGGGCCGCGTCGATACGCGCCTGCAGCTCCTCCAGCAGTTCGTCCAACCGCAGCTGCGGAATGCGCGACCGCACCTCGTCGACGCCCACGTGCGACCCCTTCCTCCCCGGCATCCGGCCGGTCGATTCTCGCAGAAGAGCACCCTCCCGGACCCTCGGACTCCGGCGAGGGCGTCACAGAGTCCGGGGAGCGCCGGAGGCAGGTGACGACACGGCGGGCCGCCGGAGCCCGGGCCTCGGTCCGTCCGGGCGTGCGGCACCGCCGCCGGGCGCGGGGCCGCCCGGCACCGCCACGATCTGGGTCACGCATCCGGTGTCGCGCCCGGAGGACGGTGCGCCGGAGGCAGGGGGGCGAGGCGGGTGACCCGGGCACGGAAGGCACGCCAGCGGCGTTCGTTGTCGTGCACGAGACCGGCCGACTCACTGAGCAGGTCGGCAGCACGGGAGATCAGCTCGGCAGCGGAGTAGAGCCGTCGCGGACCGACGGAGTCCCCCGCCAGGTCCGCTCGGACGGCCGCGGGCCGGAGGTCGATCCGTTCGAGGATGTCGGCCGCCCGGTGCAGCAGCCGACCCGCCAGGTCGGAGAGGTGGGCGGCCTGCCAGTCGTTGACGATGATGCGGTGCCGCTCACCGAGGAGATCTGCGAAGTCCGGGAAGTCGAGCAGCGCTCGTGCGCTCTCCCAGGATGCCTGCATCGCGGTGGTGAGCCACTCGGCGGCGGCCACGAGATCGTCCGCGGTCCGCACGAGATCCCGCTCGAGACGGGCGAGTTCCACCGGCTCGCCCTGGCCCTCCATGAACAGGACGCCGGTCAGTTGGAGTCCCACCGGTGCGGTGAGGTCGTCGGCACCCTCGAACGGGTTGAGCGGGGAGGACGGCACGGGCCTCGGCACGGACCAGTGGTCGGCCAGCGCAAGCAGCGTCCGTGCGTCGCGTTGGAGGAGGACGGCCCGCTCACGGGGCGCCGACGCATAGAACTGCTCGTGCTCACGGTGGAACCGTGCCAGGTTCGCCATCGCGTCGAGCAGCGCCGGGGGCGGAGGATCCTGGCCGGGTCCCGCACTCTCGTCCACAGCCCCATGGTCGCGCACCCGGGTCGGCAGTGCTCCTCGGCTCACATCGCGGACGCGCCGCCCCGCCGGGGGCTCCGTGCAGAGCGGCACCGAGCGCCGCCGCCGGCCCGCAGGGTCCGGCCGGTCGGCGCCTCCCGGCCCACCCGACCGGGTCCGAAGACTCTGGCCGGCCGCGGGACGCAGTGGTGCGCTGGTCTGCGGGGCGGCAGTGACCGGAGGTGCTGCATGGAACACCGCCATGACGAGGATCGACCCGTCCGCGCCCGCACCGCCGAAGTCCGCGGGTGGCTGGCACCCGGCCTGCTCGTGGTCACCGCGGTCACCTTGGCCGCCGGCGGTGTCGCGTGGCTGTCCGGCGCCCCGGAGGTCGCGGACGCGTGGTGGGCCGCGGGCACGGCGGCGGCGATCGTCCCGTCCCTCGCCTGGGTGATCGCCGCGCTGCGCAGCCACCGCGCGGGTGTCGATCTCATCGCGGTGCTGGCCCTGGCCGGGACCCTGGCCACCGGGGAGTACCTGGCGGGGGCGCTGATCGCCCTGATGCTCGCGACCGGCCGATGGCTGGACTCCGCGGCCGAGCGCCGTGCGTCGCACGACCTGCGGCACCTGCTGGAACACGCTCCGCGCTCGGCGCGCCGCCGCAGCGGCGGCCAGGTGCTCACGGTCCCGCTCGCCGAGGTCCGGGTGGGCGACCTCCTGGTGGTCGGACCGGGCGAGGTCGTCCCGGTCGACGGCCGGATCGAGGACGCAGCTGCCGTCCTGGACGAATCCGTCCTCAGCGGGGAGTCGGCCCAGCTCGAACGGAGCGTGGGCGAGCCGGTGCGCAGCGGCTGCGTCAATGCGGGCGGCGCCTTCGGCCTGCGGGCAACAGCGACCGAGCAGGACAGCACCTACGCGGAGATCGTCCGGCTGGCCCGGCAGGCCGGTGCCGAGAGCGCCCCGGTGGTCCGGCTGGCGGACCGGTACGCCGCCTGGTTCCTGCCGCTGTCGCTCGCGGTCGCCGGGCTGGCATGGCTGGTGAGCGGCTCGGCGGTGCGCGCGGTCGCCGTCCTGGTGGTGGCGACCCCGTGCCCGCTGCTGCTGGCCGCGCCCGTGGCGATCGTCTCCGGTCTCTCCCGTGCGGCCCGCGAGGGTGTGGTCGTCCGGGACGGTGCGGCCCTGGAGACGCTGGGGCGTGCCCGCACCATGGTCCTCGACAAGACCGGCACCCTCACCACCGGCCGCCCCCGGGTCATCGACGTCGTCGCCGCCCCCGGCCGCACCCCCGCCGACGTCCTGGCCCTCGCGGCCTCGGTCGACCGGTTCTCACCGCACGTCCTGGCCGAGGCCATCGTGAACGAGGCCCGGATACGCGGCCTGGCGCTCACCCCCGTCCGCGACGTCAGCGAGGAGCCCGGGCGTGGTGCCACCGCTCGGACCGCTTCCGGGACGGCGGGCGTCGGCAGGCACGACGGCAGTCCGCTGCCCGGCTGGGCCGGCGCCGCCGACAACCGCGCTGCCCTGGACGGCGCCGCCGTCGCCTGGGTGACCCTGAACGGCACGCTCATCGGGGCCGTCCTGCTGCGCGATCCCCTGCGCCACGACGCCCCGCGCACGCTCCGGCGGCTGCGCGAGGCCGGCATCGACCGGCTGCTGATGCTCACCGGTGACCGCACCGAGCCGGCGGCCGAGGTCGCCGCCGTCCTCGGCCTGGACGGCGTACGTGCCCGGCAGTCCCCGGCCGACAAGGTCGCCGCCGTCCGTGCCGAACGCGGGAACGCCGTCACCGTCATGGTCGGCGACGGCGTCAACGACGCCCCCGCGCTCGCGGCCGCCGACGTCGGTGTCGCGATGGGTGCCCGCGGTTCCAGCGCTTCCTCCGAAGCGGCGGACGTCGTCCTGACCACCGACCGTGTCGGCCGTCTCGCCGACGCCGCCGTCATCGCCGTGCGTGCCCGGCGCATCGCCGTGCAGAGCGCCCTCGGCGGCATGGCGATGTCCCTGGCCGCCATGCTCGCCGCCGCGTTCGGCCTGCTGCCGCCCGCTGCCGGCGCGCTGCTCCAGGAAGGCATCGACGTCGCCGTCATCCTCAATGCCCTTCGCGCCCTGCGCCCGGACCGGGCGGCCCAGCCGGTGGTCGAACCCGCCACCGAGCAGCTCCTCCGGCGCTTCGCCGCCGAACACGACGACCTGCGCGACGTCGTCGAAGCCGTCCGGGAGGCCGCCGACCGGCTCACCGACGCCCCGGGCCCCCAGGCACTGGAGACCGTCCGCACGGTGGACGGGCTGCTGGCCCGACGGCTCCTCCCGCACGAACTCGACGAGGAGCAGCAGCTCTATCCCGCGCTCGCCGCCGCCCTCGGCGGACCGGAGGCCACCGCCACCATGAGCCGTGCCCACAGCGAGATCCACCGACTCGCCCGCCGGATCGACACCCACCTGCGGATCGCCGACACCAACGACGGCCGGCTGCGGCCCGAGCAGATCGACGACCTCCGCGCCTGCCTCTACGGGCTCCACAGCGTGCTGCGCCTGCACTTCGCGCAGGAGGAGGAGAGCTACTTCTCCCTCGCCCGCTGACGGCCGGCGATTCTCGGCGCCCGGCGGGTGTCCCCCGTCGCACGACGGACGGATCACGCCCTTCCGGCTGCCCGCGGGGCATCCCCCGGTGGCCGCAGGGCGAGGCGCAGTCGAACGCCGGCCGTGTCCGGGCAGCCTCTACGCTGGGCCCATGCACGAGACCGACGGGGACACCTCCGCAGTACGGGTCCTGGTGGTCGAGGACGATGCCGGAATCGCCCGCTCCCTGGTGCGGGGCCTCGATCGGGCCGGGTACGCGGCACGGAGTGTCGGAACGGGGCACGCCGCTCTCTGCGCCGATCCGCTGCCCGACGTGGTGCTGCTCGACCTCGGCCTGCCCGACCTGGACGGGGTCGAGGTCTGCCGCCGGCTGCGCAGGCGGTGCGACGCGGCGATCATCGTGGTGACCGCGCGCGGCGAGGAGGGCGACCGGGTCTCGGCCCTGGACGAGGGTGCGGACGACTACCTGGTCAAGCCGTTCGGGCTGGCCGAGCTGCTCGCCCGGATCCGGGCGGTGCTCCGCCGCACGCGCCCCGTCGAGCCGGAACTGCTGCGGCACGGCGTGCTCACCGTGGATCCGCGGACCCGCAAGGTGAGCGTCGAGGGGAACGAGATCGCTCTCACACCGAAGGAGTTCGACATCCTGGAGTGCCTGGCGGTCGACCCGGGCCGGGTGGTGTCCCGGCAGGAGATCCTGGAACGGGCGTGGGACGAGCACTGGTACGGCCCCACCAAGGTGCTCGACGTCCACATGGCCGCCCTGCGGCGCAAGCTCGGCGTGCCCGGGCTGGTGGAGACGGTCTACGGCCGGGGCTTCCGCCTCGGTGAGCCGGGCTGACCGGCGATGACCCGTCGGATCGCGCTGACCGTGCTGGCCCTGGTCACCGTCCTCCTGGTGCTCGCCGTCGTGCCGCTCGGCGTGCTGCTGACCCAGCGGGAGGAGACCTCCTTCCGCAGCACCGCGGAGGCCTCCGCACGGACCCTCGCCTCCGCCGCCGAGGAGCACCTCTCCGACCACAAGCCGGACACCGACATGCGGGAGATGCTCGACGAGACGCAGGACGAGGGCGGCTGCGCAGCGGTCTTCGACGCGGCTGGACGGGTGGTCGCGCGCACCACGTGTTCCGCGGCCACGGACGAGGGCGCCCGGCGCCAGGTGGCCGCCACCCTCGCCGATCCCGGCACCATCGCCCACCGGTCCGGCGACACGCTGACGGTGACGGCACCGATCGGCGACAGCGCCGACAAGGTCGGGGCGGCCGTCCTGGTGAAGTCCGCCGACCCGCTGGACGACCGGATCGCGGTGGTCTGGGGCTGGCTCGCGCTCATCGGCGTGGTGGGGCTCGTCCTCGGCACCCTGGTATCCGTGCGGCTGGCCCGGTGGGTGGGCCGTCCGCTCCAGTCGGTCGACGCCGCAGCCAGGCGCCTGGGCGAGGGCGCGCTGGACGTACGGGCCCCGGCCGACTCCGGGCCGGAGGAGGTGCGCCGGCTCGCGGCCACGTTCAACACCATGGCCGCACGGACCGAGGCCCTGGTGCACGGCCATCGGGCGGTGACCGCGGACGTCTCCCACCAGCTCCGCACCCCGCTGACCGCCCTGCGGCTGCGCCTCGACCTGCTGGCGGCCGACGCCGAGGGCGAGGACGCGGTCGAACTGGCCGGCGCCCAGGAGGAGATCGCCCGCCTGTCGCGGCTGGTGGACGGACTGCTGGCGGCCGCACGGGCGGAGAACGCGGTGCCCAGGCCCGTCCCCGTGCGGCTGGACGAGGCGGTCGCGGAGCGGATCGCGGCATGGGATCCGGTGGCCGCCGAACGCCGGGTGGAACTGAGCTCGCACTGCCCGGGGCGGCCCACCGTGTTCCTCGGTGCGGGCGATCTGGAGCAGCTCCTCGACAATCTGCTGGCCAACGCGCTGGACGCCGTACCGGGGGGCGGCCGCATCCGGGTGGAGGCCGCCCCCGCGGCCGCCGCCTTCGGACCCGGCACCGAACTGCGGGTCATCGACGACGGACCGGGGATGAGCCCCGAGGCGCGGGCGACCGCGTTCCGGCGGTTCGGCAACCCGGAGGCCCGCGGCACGGGACTCGGGCTGGCCATCGTGCACCGGCTGGCGACCGCCAACGGCGGCACGGCCCGGCTGGAGGAGACCGCGGGCGGCGGCCTGACCGTCGTCCTGGAGCTGCCCGCGGTGCCGCGCGGGCAGGGGCAGGACCCCGGCCGGCCGCCGCAGCCGCCCGGTTGAGTCCCCCTTCGCGCGGCGGCCGTCGACCGTTCGCACGGCGGTCCGACCCGCTCCGCACCTGCCGTGAGCAGGCACGTCGCCGACCTTTACGGGATCCGAAGGATTTCTGAACGGGATCCCGACCGCCCGTGTCGGACGCTGGAGTCCTGGTACGGAGGCGACCCCGCCGGACATGCACCCTCGGACGACGGGTGCCGGGGCGCCGCCGCCGGGAGGTGCACGATGCCGGACTCCGACCCTTTCCGGGACGACCACGCCTTCCGCCGGCGCGACCGGGGTATGCGCCGTGTCGGCGTGGTCACCGCCGCCGCGCTCACGGCCGCCCCCCCCGGGGCGCGGGGGGGGGGGACCCCCGACCACACACCCGGGGCCGGGGCGCCCCCCCCCCCG
>NZ_JBHWBW010000140.1:8984-17041 GCF_042735675.1 Kitasatospora sp. NPDC059571 | reverse complement strand
TGGGGGGGGCGCGGTGGGGGGGGCCCGGGCGGGTCCGGGGGGGGGCGCCGCCCCGGCCGCCCCCCGCCGGTGTCGTCGCGACTCGCATGCGCGTCGCCAATGTCATGGATGCTCCTGGAAGTCGGGGAATCCGGCCGGTGAGCCTGGCAGAGACCGCTGCCGGGCGGCCATGATGTTCGTTGGCGGATGACCGCCCGGGCGGAGAGCCGCCAGGGCCGCGAACTGACGCCCCGGCGGGGACCGGCAGCCCCCGCACGGGGTGCGGAAGGGACGGCGATGTCGGCACAGGAGGCGTCGATGCTGGGCGCGATCGGGCTGGACGAGCGGGCCGAACGGCTCTACACCGACCTCGTGGTGCACGGTGCGGGCGCACCGGACGAGCTGGCCTCCCGGTGCGGGACGGGCGGCGCCGAGACCCGGGCGGCGCTCGCGGCGCTCGCCGAGCACGGGCTGATCGCACCGCAGCGCGAGGGCAGTGCCCGCTACTCGGCCGCGCCGCCGACGGTCGCCCTGGAGGCCCTGCTGACCGGGCGCCGGCACGCCCTGCGGCAGGCCGAACTCGCCGCGGCCGCCCTGGCGGAGGCGTACCGGACGGCGGGCGGCGACGGCGGGCACGGCGACCTGGTGGAAGTGGTCGCCGGGCGGGACGCGATCGGCCACCGGGTGGCACAGCTGCAGGCCGGTGCCGTCGAGGAGTTGCTGGCCCTCGTCACCGGCCGGTACGACGTGGTGCGGGCGGACGCCACCGGCGCGGAGACCGCGGCGGTCGAACGCGGCGTCCACTACCGGGTGGTGCTGGAGCGGCAGGCGCTGGACAGGCCCGGGGCGGCCGCCGCGCTCTTCGAGGCGATGGACCGCGAGCAGCAGGTACGGGTGGTCGAGGAGGTCCCCACCAAGCTGATCGTCGCGGACCGGGCGGCCGCGCTGGTCCCGCTGACCGAGGGCGCGGCCGGCGGGGAACCGGTGGCGCTGGTCGTGCGGGCACCCGCGCTGGTCAGGGTTCTGACGGTGCTGTTCGAACAGACCTGGGAGTGGGCGCACCCGCTCGGCCGGGACGACGAGGCGGTGACGGTGGGCGCGGCCCCGGCCGGTGAGCCGGACGGCGTCGACCGGCGGATCCTGGCCCTGCTGCTCGCCGGGGCCACCGACCAGGCCGCCGCCAACCAGCTCGGCCTCGGCCTGCGGACGGTCCAGCGCCGGATCAGCCGGCTGATGTCGCTGGCCCGCGCCGAGACCCGGATCCAGCTCGGCTGGCAGGCGCACCGCCGCGGCTGGGTGCCGGACTGAGACCGACCGGCGCCGCGCACCGCCGGCCGCCCGTGGGATGATCCCGGGCGGCGCGGCGGGGTGGCCCCGCGCCCGGGGGTGCAGTGGTGACGGGAGGGCTGTGCGATGGCACGGCGGGCGGGGCGCGTGCTGGTGTGGTCGGCGGCGGCGGTACTGGCGGCCGGTCCGGCCGTGGCGGTGCCGGCGGTGAAGGAGCTGACCACCCGTTACCGGTCGGTCTCGGTGACCGGCGCGGCCATGGCGCCGGCCCTCGCCGCGGGCGACCGGGCGCTGGTCGCGCCGGTGCGGCCGGCCGACATCCGCGACGGCGACATCGTGCTGGTGGACGTGCCGGAGTTCACCGGCGGCAACGGCCCGTCGATCAAGCGCGTGATCGGGACGGGCGGTGACCGGCTCGCCTGCTGCGGCGGCACCGGCGACCAGGTGCGGCGCAACGGCGCGCTGCTCGTCGAGCCGTACGCGCGGGGCGGCACCCGGGGGTTCGACCTGACGGTGGAGCAGCACCGGCTGTTCCTGCTCGGCGACAACCGGGAGGATTCCGTCGACTCGCAGCGGCCGGAGCTGTTCCGCCACCAGGTGGACGGGACGGTGCCCGACGGTGCGGTGCTCGGCCGGGTGGTCTGGACGACGGCCGGGGCGGTCGGCGGTCCTCAGGAGCGGCGGGTCTCGGCCCTGATGCTGCGCACCGCGGTCGGCGTGGTCCTCACCCTGGCCGGCGCGATCGCCCTCCCGCTGGCCCTCGTCCTCGCCGCCCGCCGCCGGCGGCGCCCCGTCGCACCGCTCCAGGAGGCCGTGCTCGCCGCCCATCCGTAAGGCGGGCCGCCCGGCCGTGGCGGCGCCGCCCGGCCGTAGCGGGGGCCGCGCGGTCACCGGACCGGGGGTTGGGCGGCGGTTGGGAGGTGGTTCGTCCGCGGTTCACCGGGCGGTGCGGCGGGGCGGCCTAGGCTCTCGGGCGGCAGTCAGGCCGGAACCGTTGACAGGGAGTCGACATGACGCAGCGTCCGATCGGTGAGGGTTCCACCCGGCGCACGTTCCTGCGGGCAAGCGGGGCGGCCGGCCTCGGGACGGCCGCGCTCGGCGCGGTCGGTGCGAGCGCCGTCCCGGCCCGCGCCGCCGACGGGCAGCCGGCGGCCGGTGCGGACCTCGCCCGGGGGACCCGCCCGCCGGTGCACACCGGCACCGGCCTCGACCGTCTGCCGCACCCGCTGGTGGTCGGCCACCGCGGAGCCTGCGGCTACCGCCCGGAGGAGACCCTCGGCTCGTACGAGCTGGCGCTGGAGCTCGGTGCGGACGTCATCGAGCAGGACCTCGTGCCCACCAAGGACGGCCACCTGGTCGTCCGGCACGAGAACAACATCGCGGAGACCACCGACGTCGCCGCCCACCCCGAGTTCGCCGCCCGCCGCGCCACCAGGACGGTGGACGGGCAGGCGGTCACCGGCTGGTTCACCGAGGACTTCACGCTCGCCGAGCTGCGCACCCTGCGCGCCAAGGAGCGGCTGCCGCAGCAGCGCCAGCGCAACACGCTCTACGACGGCCGGTGGCCGGTGCCGACCTTCCGCGAGGTGGTGGACTTCGCCCGGCAGCGCTCCCGCACGCTCGGCCGGGACGTCTGGCTGTACGTGGAGACCAAGCACCCCAGCTACTTCCGCTCGATCGGGCTGCCGCTGGAGGAGCGGCTGGCCGACGAACTGCGGCGCGGCGGGCTGGCCGGACGCAACGGCCGGGCGATCCTCCAGTCGTTCGAGCCGAGCAGCCTGCAGCGGCTCGCGAAGCTGGTCGACAACCCGCGCATCCAGCTGCTGAGCACGGCCGACAGCCGCCCGTACGACTTCCGGCTCGCGGGCGACCCGCGGACGGTCGCGGACCTGGTGACGGCGGACGGCCTGCGCTGGCTCTCCTCGTTCGCGCACGGCATCGGACCGACCACCCAGCTGGTCGCCCCGGTGGACGCGTCCGGCCGGCTCCAGCAGCCGACCGCGCTGGTCGCGGACGCCCACCGGGCCGGGCTGGTGGTGCACCCGTACACCGTCCGCAACGAGAACTCCTTCCTCCCGGCGGACTACCGGCGCGGCACCGACCCGAACGCGTACGGCGACGCGATCGGATGGGCCCGGTACCTGTACGAGCTCGGGGTGGACGGCTTCTTCACCGACAACGCGGACACCTCCCGGCTGGCCCGGCAGGACTTCTGGGCCGCCCGCGGGGCCACGTCCTGACGGTCGGTCACGGCGGTGCGTGCGCGGGGCCGGTCGAGGGGGCCGGCGCCGCGCACGCATGGACAGGAATATGTCGGTCGGTCTACAGTCTGGGCCGTGGGAGCAAAGGGCGAGGAGACGCGGACCCGGCTGGTGCAGGCCACCCGGCTGCTTATCGAGGCACAGGGGTACTACGGCACCGGGCTCAACCAGGTGCTGGCGGCCAGCGGCGCGCCGCGCGGCTCGCTGTACTTCCACTTCCCCGAGGGCAAGGACGAGATGGTCGCCCTCGCCCTCGCCGAGGCGGGCCGCGACGTCACCGACCTGATCGCCGGGATGACCGGTGGCGACCTCACCCCGGCCGAGGTGGTCCGCGGCCTGCTGGACGTCTTCGGCGACCGGATGTCCGACTCCGGGTACGCCAAGGGCTGCCCGCTGGCGACCGTCGCCCTGGAGACCGCGGCAGGCCACGAACTGCTGCGCCGGGTCTGCGCGGACGCCTACGACGCCTGGCAGACCTCGCTGGCCCGGATGCTCGTCCGGCACGGCCGGGACGCGGCGGCCGCCGAGTCGCTGGCCGGCGCACTGCTCGCCCTGGTGGAGGGCGCCCTGCTGCTGGCCAGGGTCCGGCACAGCCGCGTCCCGCTCGACCAGGCCGCCCGGGCCGCAGAGGCACTGCTCACCGCCTGACCGCACCCCGGGCGCCGGGGCCGACCCCCGCCGGACGGCTCCGTGCGGCCCCCGCCCTCACGCCGAAAAATATGCAGACCGGTCCATATAAGAACTGTGACTCGCCCCGAGGAGACCTCCATGCCCCGCCCCACCGACCTCGTGCTCGGCGCCACCGGCTTCCTCGGCCGCTGGCTCGTCCTGGAGCTGCTCGACCGCGGCCACGCGGTGGCCGCCGGGCTGCGCGGCGGCCCGGCCCGGGCGGCCGAACTGCGCCGCTGGCTCGCCGAGCACGGCGCCGACGACGCCCGGCTCACCGCGCTGACCTGCGTCGGCATCGACACCGCCCGCCCCGGGCTCGGCCTCTCCGACGAGGACGCGCAGGCGCTCACCGAGGTCCGGGACGTGCACAACCTGGCCGCCCGCTACGCGTTCGGGCTCTCCCGCGCCGAGGCCGAGGCGGCCAACGTGGACGGCGCCGTCCACCCGCTGCGCTGGGCCGCCGGCCTGCCCCGGCTGCGCCGCCTCGTCCACGTCTCCGGCTATCGGGTGGGCCGGACGGCCACGCCCGTCCACCCGATGCCCCGGGAGGCGGCCGACCGCCTCTACCGCACGCTCGGCGCGTACGAGGCGTCCAAGACCGAGGGCGACGCGGCCGTCCGCACCCTGGCGCCGCGCCTCGGCGTGCCGCTCACCGTGGTCAACCCCGGGGTGGTGATCGGGCATTCGCGGACCGGCGAGGCCGGCCAGTACATCGGGCTGGCACCGCTGGTGGAGCGGCTCGCGGCGGGCCGGCTGCCCGCCCTGGCCGGCAGCCGTCGGACCTTCGTCCCGGTGGTGGCGGTCGACCACCTGGCGGCGCTGCTCGCCGCCGCCCCCGGGCACGACACGGCCCCCGTCCAACTGCACACGGTGCTCGACCCGGCCACTCCCCCGCTGCCGGAGCTGGTCGCCGTGGTCGCGCGGGCACTCGGTGTACGGGCGCCGCGGTCGGTGCTGCCGGCCGGGCTCGTCCGACGGCTGCCGCAGGCCCTGACCGGCCTGGACCGGGAGTCCTTCACCTTCCTCTCCGAGGACCGCTACGACACCGCCTCGGCGGAGCGGCTGGCGGCCTCGGCGGGCCTGTCGCACCCGCCGGTCGAGGAGCTGCTGGGCCGCTGGGCGGTGCGCCTGGTCGCCGAGCGCGCCGCCGCGCAGGCCTCCGCCACCCGCGGGTAGGACGGTCCCGGCGCGTTCGCCCACCGCTTGCCGCACGGTCGCGTCCGACCCCTTGTCGCCCGGCAGGGCAACCGAGTTGACTGAACAACATCCCGTCGTTCGACGGGTCCACGACAGACCCTCACGGAGCCCCGATGTCCCTGCCGACCCTCCGGCGCGCCCCCCGCCTGGCGGCCGCCGCCTGCGCCACGGCCGCACTGCTGGGCAGCACCGCGGCCGCGCCCGCGGCCCTCGCCGAGACGCCGCCCGCGACGGCGCCTGCCCTGAACGTGCTGACCTACAACGTGTTCCTGATGAGCAAGACGCTCTACCCCAACTGGGGCCAGGACCACCGGGCGCAGGCGATCGCCGCGGCCGACTTCTTCCGGGGCCACGACGTGGTGGTGCTGGAGGAGGCCTTCGACAACGGCGCCTCGGACGCGCTCACCGCGCAGGCGTCGGCCGCCTACCCGTACCACACGCCGGTGGTCGGCCGGTCGACCTCGGGCTGGGACGCGACCTCCGGCAGCTACAGCGCGGCCACCCCCGAGGACGGCGGGGTGACGCTGCTCAGCAAGTGGCCGATCCTGCACCGGGAGCAGTACGTCTACAAGGACGCCTGCGGCTCCGACTGGTGGTCCAACAAGGGCTTCGTGTACGCCGTCCTGGACGTCGCCGGGGTGCGCACCCACGTGGTCGGCACCCACCTGCAGTCCACCGACTCGGGGTGTTCGAGCGGCCAGCCGGCGGCCGTCCGGGCGGCGCAGCTCACCGCGATGCGCGGCTTCCTCGACGGCAAGCACATCCCGGCGGGCGAGCCGATCGTGGTCGCCGGCGACCTGAACATCGACTCGCACGGCTCGGAGTACCAGGCGCTGCTGGACAACGGCTTCCTCGCGCCGGCGAGCGAGCGGACCGGCTGGCCGTACTCGTTCGACACCGCCGACAACTCGATCGCCGCCTACCGGTACCCGGGCGAGCCGAAGGAGGATCTGGACTACGTGCTCTACCGGGCCGACCACGCCCGGCCGCAGCGGTACACCAACACCGTGGTCCGCACCCACAGTGCGCCGTGGACGGTGAGCAGCTGGGGCAAGTCCTACACGTACAGCGACCTCTCGGACCACTATCCGCTGACCGCGGGCTGAACCGACCGATCGGTCCGCCGCCGGTCGTCGCGTGTTGCGGCGCGCGGCGGCGGCCCGGCCGGGGCAGGGTGGGAGGGGAGCCGACCCGCCAGCGAGGAGTGAGCAGTCATGGCCATCGCAACCGTCAACCCGGCCACCGGGGAGACCGTCGAGACCTTCGCCCCGTACGACGACGCCGCCGTGGAGCAGCGCCTGGCACTCGCCGAGGCCGCGTTCCGGGTGCACCGCCTCACCTCGTTCGAGGAGAGGGCGACCCTGCTGCGGCGGGCCGCGGACCGGCTGGACGCGGAGCAGGAGGAGATCGCCCGCACCATGACGGTGGAGATGGGCAAGCCGGTCGCCGCCGCCCGCGCGGAGGTCGCCAAGTGCGCGAAGGCGATGCGCTGGTACGCCGACCGGGCGCCCGGGCTGCTGGCGGACGAGCGCCCGCAGGAGGCGGACGCCGCGGACTCCGGGGCCTCGTCGGTGCTGGTGCGGTACCGGCCGCTCGGCGTGGTGCTCGCGGTGATGCCGTGGAACTTCCCGCTCTGGCAGGTGGTGCGCTTCGCCGCTCCGGCGCTGATGGCGGGCAACGTGGGCCTGCTGAAGCACGCCTCGAACGTGCCGCGGACGGCGCTGGTGCTGGAGCGGGTGTTCCGCGAGGCCGGCTTCCCGCAGGGCTGCTTCCAGACGCTGCTGATCGACTCCAAGGCGGTCGAGGGGGTGATCCGGGACCGCCGGGTGGCCGCGGTGACGCTGACCGGCAGCGAGGGCGCGGGCCGCTCGGTCGCCGCGATCGCGGGCGACGAGGTGAAGAAGTCGGTGCTGGAGCTGGGCGGCAGCGACCCGTTCGTGGTGCTGCCCTCGGCGGACGTCGCAGCCGCGGTGAAGTGCGCGGTCACCGCCCGGGTGCAGAACAACGGCCAGTCGTGCATCGCCGCGAAGCGCTTCATCGTGCACGCCGAGGTGTACGAGGCGTTCACCGCCGCCTTCACCGACCGGATGCGGGCGCTGCGGGTCGGCGACCCGCTGGCCGAGGAGACCGAGGTCGGTCCGCTGGCGACGCGTCAGGGCCGGGAGGACATCGAGGAGCTGGTGGCCGATGCGGTGGCCCGGGGCGCGGTCGCGGAGTGCGGCGGGGCCCGCCCGGAAGGCCTGGACGACGGCTGGTTCTACCTGCCGACGGTGCTGACCGGGGTGGAGCCGGGGATGCGGATCCACCACGAGGAGGCGTTCGGCCCGGTCGCCACCGTGTACCGGGTGGCGAGCCTGGACGAGGCGGTGGCGCTGGCCAACGACACCCCGTTCGGGCTGAGCTCCAACGTGTGGACGAACGACGCCGACGAGCAGGAGCGGTGCATCCGCGACATCGAGGCCGGCGGGGTGTTCTTCAACGGGATGACCGCCTCGCACCCGGCGTTCCCGTTCGGCGGCGTCAAGCGTTCCGGGTACGGGCGGGAGCTGTCGGAGCACGGGATCCGCGAGTTCTGCAACATCACGACGGTGTGGCGCGCCCGCTGATCAGCGGCAGAGCGGCGGGGGGGGGGGGGGGGGGCGCGGGGGGGGGGGGGGGGGGGCG
>NZ_JBHWBW010000140.1:7078-8975 GCF_042735675.1 Kitasatospora sp. NPDC059571 | reverse complement strand
CCCGCGCCGCGCCCGCCCCCCCCGCCCGGGGCGCCCCGGCCGCCCGCCCCGCCCGCCGGGCGCGGCCGCGCGGCGGCCGCCCCGCGCCCCCGCGGGGCGCGGGCCGGCCAGCCGGTCGTTCGGGGCTAGGCCGGGGCGCAGCCGTTCGGACCGGGGTCAGGGTGTCGCCGGGCTCCGCCGCCGGGCCCCGGCGTGCTGGCCGTCGAAGCGGCCGACCAGGACGACCGCGGTGATCGCCCACACCGCCGAGCAGAACGCCAGCATCCAGTTGGACGAGGTCTGCACGACGACCAGGAGCAGGCCCATCGACAGGGCCACCCAGAACACCACGGCCGACATCGACATGCGGTCGAGCCAGGCGCGCGTCCTGGTCACCCGGCCGGGCCGCTTCGCGGTGCCCTGTGCGGCCGGCGCCGAGGCCTGCCCGGGTGCCTGCCCCGGTGCGGGCGAGGCGGCCGGGCGGGCGGCGGGAGTCGGTTCCATCTGCGTGCTCCTTCCGACGGGCCCCGCCTCCCACTGTCGCACGGGGCCATCCCGGCGGCAGGACGGCCGCCCGCGTTTTGGCCCCGGCCGCCGCCGGGTACCCCCCGACGTGCAGATTCGTCCGATGCTCGCGGCGACGACCGAGCGCCGCGTCTTCGATGCCGGCTGGGTGCTGGAGCGCAAACTGGACGGCGTCCGGGCGGTCGCCGAACGCGACGGCGACGCGGTGCGGCTGTACTCGCGCACCGGGCGGCGGATCGACGGCGGCTACCCGGAGCTGGTGGCGGCGCTCGGCGCGCAGCCGGTACCGCGGTTCACGGTGGACGGCGAGATCGTCGCCCTGGACGAGCACGGCGCCACCAGCTTCGCCCGGCTCCAGCAGCGGATGCAGCTGACCGACCCGCGCCGGGCGGAGGCCACCGGGGTGCGGGTGTCGTACTTCCTGTTCGACCTGCCGGCGCTGATGGGGCACGACACCACCGGCCTGGCGCTGCTGGACCGCAAGGAGCTGCTGCGCGAGTCGCTGGACTTCGCCGACCCGCTGTACTTCACCGAGCACGTCGCGGCCGACGGCCCGGTGCCGCTCGACGCGGCGTGCGCCCGCGGCTGGGAGGGCCTGGTCGCCAAGCGGGCGGACAGCCGGTACGTGCCGCGCCGCTCGCCGGACTGGCTGAAACTGCCGTGCACCGCCGGGCAGGAGCTGGTGATCGGCGGCTGGACGGACCCGCGCGGCTGGCGCAGCGGCTTCGGCGCGCTGCTGGTCGGCCACTACGCCGCGGACGGGCTGCGTTACGCGGGCAAGGTCGGCACCGGCTTCGACGCCCGGGAACTGGCCCGGCTGAGCGGACAGCTGGCCGGCCTGCACCGGCCCGACCCGCCGTTCACCGACCCGCCGGCCGCCGAACGGGGCGCGCACTGGGTCGAGCCGCGGCTGGTCGCCCGGGTGGCGTTCACCCAGTGGACCCGCGACGGCCGGCTGCGCGCGCCGCGCTACCAGGGCCTGCGCACCGACAAACGGCCCGAGGACGTGGTACGCGAGGCGCCGGAGTGACGTCCGAGCCGCGGCCGCGGAGCCGGCGCCGCCCTCCGCCGTGCCGCGCCCACCGCCGCGCGAGCACCTGCACCGAGCGGCCGGCCTGCCCGCCACGGCAGCCGTGCAGCGCCCGGCGCCCTTGTGTCGACATAGCGTCAAATGCACTCCCAGAAGCGGCGCTTCCCGCCGATCGCATCCCGGGGAGCAGCCTCGATCCGCCCGCCGAAAGCCTCCGGGAACACCCGAGGCGGGCGGGCGCCGCGCCGGGGCGCGGGGCGGCGGGGGGGGGCGCGCGGGCCCCCCCCCCCCGCCCCCCCCCCCCCGCCCACCCCCCACGAATTTTGGGTTGGCGTTCCGACAAGAGCACTGCCCAGCGGGGCG